>DCFT01000036.1:7212-7690 GCA_002319885.1 Bacteroidales bacterium UBA1797 | reverse complement strand
TTTTAACCCCTAAATCCCCCAAGGGGGACTTTTAAGACGTTCATTAACAGTAGTTTCAATCTTATTTATTACTTTATCAATATCATTTTCTACTTCACTATTTTTAAACCTGATTACTTTAATACCAAATCTTTCCATCTCAGCGGATCTGCCATCATCATAATTAATTTTACCATTATGGATTTCACCATCAACTTCAACTACTAACCTAACTTTATGACAATAAAAATCGGCTATAAAAAAATATATAGGATGCTGCCTTCTAAATCTGACTCCGCATATTTGCTTGCCCTTAAGTTTTTCCCATAGCAACTTCTCATGATAAGTCATTTCATTTCTAAGCATTTTGGCTGTTTCCAAAATACCAGGTTGCACTTTGAAATACATGTTTTTATCCAATTCCTTCATACCTAAAATATAATTCTTAAAGCCCCCCTTGGGGGGTTTGGGGGTCCTACTCCATAAACCCCTGATCCTT
>DCFT01000036.1:1806-6973 GCA_002319885.1 Bacteroidales bacterium UBA1797 | reverse complement strand
CTCCATAAACCCCTGATCCTTCAATACCTGTATCAGGACTTTTGAGAAGTATACATTATCTGCTTTCTTATATCTGACATCAGTGAAGACCTGTGCAAGAGTCTCTTTATTATTCTCATTCACAAACTGTTGCGAATCAGTTCTTTTTTCCTTCTCATCATAGTATTTTTCAATATCCTGCGTGGAATAGTCGCGATAAGTCTCTTTATGGATCACTGCTTCAAGAGGCAACCTGTCGACCTGCTCAGGTTTTTCAGCCGGCCATCCTATAGTAACGGTAGTAACCGGAACGACTCCTTTAGGCAGTTTCAGTACTTCTATAATCTTATTTGCAGTATATGTTGTAGTTCCAAGATAACATATTCCAAGTCCTTTTGCTTCGGCGGCTATGCATACAGTTTGCGCTACAAGCAATGCATCAATTGCACCGGTAATGAAAGAAAGAAAATTGTCAAAACCTGGTTCAGCATTTCTAAGATGACACCATTTATTAAACCGGTTGAAATCTGCACAGAATGTCAGAACTACTGGAGCTTCAGTAATCATCTTCTGGTTAAAATGAAGTGGAGCCAGTTCCATCTTTTTTTGAGTATCCCTGGTTATAATAATGCTGTAAACCTGCATATTGCCGGTTGTAGATGCCCTGCATCCCATTGAAAGCAGTTCATTAAGAAGCTTATCATCAACAGGTTCCGTTGAATATTTCCTGATGGTTCTGCGTTCCATCAGAGTTACTGATATTTTTGTCATTTTTATGTTGTAGAATATAATACAAAGTAAGCAAAATCTGGTAAAACCTGAAGACTGGAACAAATGATTTTCATATCTTAGCAAGAGTCAAAATAATCTTATCTGTTAAAAATATACCTATGAAAAAAGAACTATTAATCATTTTAATTCTTGGATTCTTTATAAGCATAAATACCATTAATGCTCAAAAGAAAAAAGAAGCGGCCAAGGAGCCTGAGAAGAAAGAGACTGGATTGACATCAAAAACTTTCGATGGATTATCATTCCGGAGTATAGGTCCTGCATGGCAGGCTGGAAGAATTTCTGATTTTGCTGTGAACCCAAAAGATCATTCTGAAATATACGTGGGTGTTTCCGCCGGTAATGTATGGAAGACAACAAATAACGGAACTACCTGGAAACCGATATTTGACAAATATGGAGCTTATTCTATCGGCTGTCTGAAAATCGATCCTGAAAACCCCTCTGTTGTATGGGTAGGGACAGGTGAGAAAAATTCTCAGCGCCAGCTGGGTTATGGCGACGGTGTATATAAAACGGATGATGGCGGGGCAAGCTGGAAAAATATGGGACTGAAGGAATCAAGGCAAATAGGAATGATAGAAATTGATCCCAGGAACACCGATATAGTTTATGTTGCAGCCGAGGGTTCAATATGGGGACCAGGCGGGGACCGGGGCCTTTACAAAACAACTGATGGTGGCAAAACATGGAATAAAGTTCTTAATATCAGTGAAAACACCGGCGTTAAGAATGTTGTTCTTGACCCGCGCAATCCTGACGTTATTTACGCAACAGCAGAGCAAAGAAGAAGACATGTTTATACCAAAATTGGTGGCGGACCTGAATCAGCTGTCTATAAATCAAAAGATGGAGGCAAAACCTGGGACAAAATAATGAACGGCCTTCCCAAAGTTGATATTGGAGGTATGGGACTTGCGATATCACCTGTCAATCCTGATGTGCTGTATTTAATTATGGAAGCTGCAGGAGAATCCAGTGGATTCTACAGGACAACCAACAGGGGCGCCTCATGGGAAAAAATGAGCTCATATGCCTCCAGCGGACAGTATTTTAATACCATTTTTTGCGATCCTAAAAATGTAGATAAAGTTTACAGTGCCGAGACTGTTTCAAAAGTCACAGTTGACGGAGGAAAAACCTGGACCACTGTAGGGAATAATCAAAGGCATGTTGATGATCATGCAATGTGGATTGATCCTTCCGATACGAAACACTTCTATATTGGTGGGGATGGCGGCATATATGAAACCTTTGACGAGGGTGAAAATTACATCTTTAAAACTAATCTCCCTGTTCCGCAATTCTACAGGGTAAGTGTCGATAATGCTTTACCATTTTACAATATTTATGGAGGCACACAGGATAACAACTCGATGGGTGGTCCTTCACAAAATATCAGCAGGGATGGCGTGGTAAATGATGACTGGAAAGTTACTGTAGGAGGTGACGGATTCTGGGTAGCAAATGATCCTGTTGATGAAAACATTGTATTCACCGAGTCCCAATACGGCAATGCTGCCCTCTGGGACAAGAAGAGCCAGGAAGCAATAGGAATCAGGCCGGTTCCGCGCGAAGGAGAAAAGACCTTTAAATGGTATTGGGATGCACCGATAGTAATCAGTCCTTTTAATCGGGAAAGAATATATATGGCAGCCAATAAAGTATTCAGAAGCGATGATCGCGGAAGGACCTGGGTCGAAATATCAGGAGATCTTTCACGCAATGAGGATCGTAATAAATTTAAAGTTATGGGTAAGTACTGGAGTATCGATGCGGTTGCCAAAGATGTATCTACTTCACAATGGGGATTAATTGTATCTCTTGCCGAATCAAAGGTAAAGAAGGACCTCTTATATGCTGGTACCGACGACGGAGTTATTGCTGTTACTGAAGATGGAGGAAAAAACTGGACTAAGATTACGACCTTTCCCGGTATTCCTGAATATACTTATGTAAGCGACTTACTACCAGATAAATTCGATGAAAATGTAGTATATGCCACATTTAATAATATGCTCAGTGATGATTTCAAACCTTACATACTAAAAAGTTCCGATAAAGGAAAAACATGGGTTCCTCTGACTAATAAACTTCCGGCAAACGGTTCTATTCACACTATAGAACAGGATAATGTCAATCCAAATCTGCTCTTTACGGGATCTGAATTCAGTTTCTATTTTTCAATAGATGGCGGGAATGAATGGATTGAATTCAAACCCGGTTTGCCGACTATTGCAGTACGCGATATTAAAATCCAGGAGCGGGAATGTGACCTTGTTATTGGAACTTTTGGCAGAGGCATTTATATTCTGGATGATTTCTCACCTTTGAGAAACTTCAAAAAAGAGTTTCTGGATAAACCGGGTTATATTTTCCCGATAAAAGATGCTAAAATGTTTGTCCAGACCCGTGGCTTTGACAACCAGGGCTCGATGTATTTTAAAGCCCCTAATCCTGAGTATGGTGCGACTATTACCTACTTCGTGAAAGATGTGCCGAAAACTGCAAAAGCTATACGTGAGGAGAAAGAAAAAGCTCTGTTTGAAAAAGGAGAACCAATACCTCAGCCTTCAATTGCTGATCTCGATGCAGAGGCTAAAGAGGAAAAACCATATCTGGTTTTTACAATAACCGACGAAAATAATAATGTTGTAAAACGCCTTTACAAATCGGCTTCAAAAGGAGTTAACAGGGTCACCTGGAACTTCACTTATGAAAGCCTGGCTCCGGTAACTACAACCAAATATGAACCTGTCCCTTCCAGCCACGGAGGCAGAGGCAGAAGAGGCGGAGAAGGAAGAGGCATACAGGCTATGCCCGGAACATATAAAGTTGCCTTATCCATGGTTGCAAAAAACGAAACAACACAACTTTCGGAACCTGTATCATTTGTATGCAAACCACTGGGACTTGCAACTTTCCCCGCTACAGACCTGAAAGCTAAGTATGCGTGGATAAGTGAAGCATCAGATTTCTCTAGAACAATGTATGGCACAATAAGCTATACATCAGAACTTGTCGACAGGGTAAATGCAGTAATGCAGGCAATACATCAGACACCTCTGTCTACACCCGAAATGATGAAAGAGGCAGAAAGAATAAATACTGAATTAGAGGATATTCAGTTTAAGTTTAATGGTCCGAAGGCACAAGCCAGTTCTGAAGAACTTCCACCTATTGACGTGCCTCTGACTGACAGGCTGAGTGAAATGGCATCGGCAACCTACGGTACAAGCGGCGATATTATTACAACTGCAAAACAACAGTTGGATATTCTTAAATCTGAGTTTCCGCCAATACTTGAAAGAGTTAAAAAAGCAGGTGAAGATCTTCAGAAGCTTGATAAACAGCTTGATGCCGTCAAAGCTCCATGGACCCCGGGGAGGGTGCCGGCTTTGCAATAAACAGAAAAGCTGTCAGTATAATTGCTTTTGTGAATGTGTTATATAGATCTTAAATTAAATTTTGTATTCAGGAGCAAGTTCTCCTGAATACAAAATCAATACTTGATTAATACTATTAAAAATTAAATCATGAGCAGACCAGTCACACTCTTTACAGGTCAGTGGGCAGATATGCCATTTGATACTATGTGTCAGAAAGCCAGATCATTTGGTTATGACGGTTTGGAACTAGCTTGCTGGGGAGATCATTTTGAGGTAAATAAAGCCGACGAGGCTTACTGTCTTCAAAAAAAACAGACCCTTGCAAAGTACGGACTTAAAGTATATGCTATTGCTAACCACCTCGTTGGTCAGGCTGTATGTGATCGCATTGATGAGCGGCATGAGAGTATTTTACCGGCTTATGTATGGGGCGATGGTGATCCCGAAAGTGTTCGCAGAAGATCAGCTCTAGAGATGATAAGAACTGCGGAAGCGGCTAAAAGACTGGGAGTTGATACTGTAACCGGCTTCACAGGAAGCTCTGTCTGGCATCTGCTTTATTCATTCCCTTCTGTTCCTCCTGCTATGATAGATAAAGGCTATTCTGATTTTGCGACACGTTGGATCCCGATACTCGATAAATATCAGGAACTTGGTGTTCATTTCGCCCTCGAAGCGCATCCTACAGAAATTGCTTTCGATATAGCATCAGCACATAGAACATTAAAGGCTGTTAATAGTCACCCGGCTTTCGGGTTTAATTTTGATCCATCTCATTTTGGTTATCAGGGTGTTGATTACGTTAAATTCATTTACACCTTTGCTGAAAAGATTTTCCATGTTCATATGAAAGATGTGGGCTGGTCAAAGATACCTGCAGAAGCAGGTGTTTTCGGTGGACACACTGAATTCGGAACTCTTGGCCGCTATTGGGATTTCAGAAGTCTCGGTCATGGGAACATCGTATTTGAAGATATTATAAGAGCACTTAATTCCATCAAATATTC
>DCFT01000036.1:0-1463 GCA_002319885.1 Bacteroidales bacterium UBA1797 | reverse complement strand
GACTTCCCGTCTTCAGATATTGCATTTGATGCAGCTTTCGAAAAAAAATAAACCGACAACCTTTTCAGCCTCAACCTTAACCTCAACCTTAATCTTAACCTTAACCTCATTATGGAGACTATTAAGAAAACTCAATTGTTCAATGCAAGTTGTGTTGCATTGGTTGTTACTGCATTGGCTTTTGCCACAAGAGGATCATTTGTTCAGGCATGGGCAACCGAATTCAACCTTACACATACAGAGGTAGGATGGATTGTAGGTACCGCGTTCTGGGGATTTACACTGGCCATGGTCTTTGGAGGACCATTGGTTGATATTATTGGTCTCGGCAGAATAATCTCAATCGCTTTCTTTTGTCATGTGGCGGGAATAATTCTTACAATTATCGCTACCGGATTCTGGACTCTCTTTATCTCAACATTGCTTATCGGAATTGCGAACGGAAGTGTCGAGGCAGCCTGTAATCCTCTGATAACAAGTATGTACACTGATCAAAAAACCCGCCGTCTGAATCGTTTTCATGCCTGGTTCCCTACCGGAATAGTAATCGGTGGGCTGGTTGTATTTTTCTTTAATAAATCAGGTTTGGCTGACTGGCGTTATTCCATGGGTATTATGCTCTTGCCAACATTTGTTTATGGTTATATGTTTTTGAACAAAGAGTTTCCAAAAACTGAACGCGTAGTCTCCGGTTTTACCTATAAAGATATGCTCAAGGCCTGTGTGAGTCCGTTATTCATATTCATGGCACTTAGTATGATCCTGACAGCCGGCACAGAATTGGGCACTAATCAATGGATTGCGGCATTACTGGCAAATGTATCGAGTAATCCGATCCTTTTATTAGTATGGATATCAGGTATAATGGCCCTTGCCCGTCAGTTTGGAGGCTCACTTATTCATAATATGAAATCGACAATAGTGTTGCTGACATCTTCGATCCTGGCTTTTATTGGATGTATTCTTATGGGTTATACAAGCGGAGCAATGGTTTTTGCCTCAGCAGGGGTTTTTGCACTTGGTGTAGCATTTTTCTGGCCATCAATGCTGGGTTTCGTATCAGAGAATATTCCACAAAGCGGAGCGCTGGGTCTGGCTATTATGGGTGGCATTGGATTTCTCGGAGGTGCCATTGCCCAACCAGTCCTTGGCGCAATCTTCGATTCACAAACTCTGGCAGCCATACCTGCAGGACAAACAGTTGAAGCATTAAAATCAGCTGTTGCAGGAACTCAGGAAGCAGCAGCATGGGCTGCAGCCCAGCTTACTGGTGGAGAGCATACATTAAGATATGTTGCTTTCGTACCAGCAGTATTAATCATCTCCTTTGCCTTCCTGCATGTCTGGAAGAGAAAACATGTATAATAAGACAAAAGATAAAAGTTAACAGATAAACATCTGATTATGAAAAAAATTAAAATGGGTATGATAGGAGGCGGGATTGGCGCCTTCATTGGAGATGC
>DCFT01000194.1:15112-16394 GCA_002319885.1 Bacteroidales bacterium UBA1797 | reverse complement strand
CAATCGGACCATACTCTCTTATTACCCAACAGCCATTAGGTGGTAAAGCTCAGTTTGGAGGTCAGCGTTTTGGTGAAATGGAAGTTTGGGCTCTCGAAGCATTCGGAGCTGCTCACATCCTTCAGGAAATACTCACAATTAAGTCGGATGATGTTGTTGGCCGTGCCAAAGCATACGAAGCTATTGTAAAAGGTGAACCAATGCCTTTACCAGGTATTCCTGAATCACTTAATGTTCTCCTGCATGAACTGAGAGGTCTCGGACTGAGCGTAATACTTGATTAAGTAAAGTATTTCGCCAGGTTTTGAATTTTTAGTTTTAGAATAAAAAATATTCAGCATATGTCATTCAGAAGAGATAACAAAACAAAGACCAGTTACTCAAAAATCTCAATAGGTCTGGCTTCACCTGAAGAAATACTTGATCGTTCAAGTGGTGAAGTACTGAAGCCTGAAACAATAAATTACCGTACATATAAACCCGAACGCGATGGATTATTCTGCGAGCGGATATTTGGACCGGTAAAGGATTACGAGTGCCATTGCGGAAAATACAAAAGAATCCGTTATAAAGGTATAGTTTGCGACCGTTGTGGTGTTGAGGTAACAGAAAAGAAAGTACGTCGCGAAAGAATGGGGCATATTTCCCTGGTCGTCCCCGTTGCGCATATATGGTATTTCCGTTCATTGCCAAATAAAATAGGTTATCTTCTCGGTCTTCCGACCAAGAAACTCGATTCAATAATCTATTACGAGAGATATGTAGTTATCAATCCTGGCATTAAAGCTGTGGATGGAGTTAAGTATCTCGATTTTCTGACGGAAGAGGAATATCTGGAGATAACCGAATCTCTTCCAAAAGAAAATCAGTATCTTGAAGATAATCACCCTGATAAGTTTGTCGCTGATATGGGTGCTGAGGCTTTGTATAAACTTCTCAGCCGTATCGATCTTGACGAAATGTCATATTCACTTCGTCACAGGGCTAATACTGAAACTTCACAGCAGCGTAAGAATGAAGCTTTGAAACGTCTTCAGGTTGTAGAAGCTTTCAGAGATTCAAAACAGGTAAATAAGCCTGAGTGGATGATAATTAAAGTCGTTCCTGTTATTCCACCCGAATTACGGCCTCTTGTACCTCTCGATGGTGGAAGATTCGCAACCAGCGACCTGAACGATCTTTACAGAAGGGTCATAATCAGAAACAACCGTCTGAAAAGACTTATTGAGATCAAAGCTCCGGAAGTAATTCTGCGTAATGAAAAACGCATGCTCCAGGAAGC
>DCFT01000194.1:14363-14868 GCA_002319885.1 Bacteroidales bacterium UBA1797 | reverse complement strand
AAACGCATGCTCCAGGAAGCCGTTGATTCTCTTTTTGACAATTCAAGGAAAGCAAATGCTGTTAAAACAGATGCAAACAGGCCACTGAAGTCTCTCAGCGACAGTCTGAAAGGTAAACAGGGTAGATTCCGTCAAAACCTGCTCGGTAAAAGGGTAGACTATTCTGCACGTTCAGTAATCGTTGTTGGTCCCGAACTTGGGTTGCATGAATGCGGATTGCCAAAGGATATGGCTGCTGAACTGTATAAGCCATTTATTATCCGTAAACTGATCGAAAGGGGTATTGTTAAGACAGTCAAATCGGCTAAAAAGATTGTAGACAGGAAAGATCCCGTCGTTTGGGACATTCTTGAAAACGTTCTTAAAGGTCATCCTGTTCTCTTAAACCGTGCTCCGACATTGCACAGGCTTGGAATTCAGGCCTTCCAGCCAAAACTGATTGAAGGAAAAGCTATCCAGCTGCATCCTCTCGTATGTACAGCTTTTAACGCTGACTTCGATGGTG
>DCFT01000194.1:0-14104 GCA_002319885.1 Bacteroidales bacterium UBA1797 | reverse complement strand
CGATGGTGACCAGATGGCTGTGCATCTCCCTCTTGGAAATGGTGCAGTGCTTGAGGCTCAAATGCTCATGCTTGCTTCTCATAATATTCTGAACCCTGCAAATGGTGCGCCTATTACTGTGCCTTCACAGGATATGGTGCTTGGTCTGTATTATATTACAAAGGGCAGGAAAAGTACCGAGACTGAGAAAGTAAGGGGTGAAGGTTTGATTTTCTATTCCCCTCAGGAGGTTAACATTGCATACAATGAAGGCAAGATAGATCTTCATGCTCATATAAAAGTAAAAGCTAACGACAGAAAAGATGGTGAATTAATCAACCACCTTATTGAAACTACTGTAGGCAGGGTCATCTTTAATCAGTTTGTGCCGGCTGAAGTAGGGTATATAAATGAGATCCTTACAAAGAAATCATTAAGAGACATCATTGGGCGCGTTCTTAAACTTGCTGGAACAGCTAAAACAGCTGACTTCCTCGATGCAATCAAGAACCTCGGATTCTATTCGGCATTTAAGGGAGGGTTGTCTTTCAACCTCGACGATGTTATTATCCCTGAAGAAAAAGAGAAATTTGTGGCTGAAGGATATGAACAGGTTGAAGAAGTGCTGACTAATTACAGCATGGGATTCATAACCAATAATGAACGCTATAATCAGATCATTGATATCTGGACACACGTAAATGCCAGGTTGACGCAGACCCTGATGAAACAACTCTCTACCGACAAACAGGGATTCAACTCGGTATATATGATGCTTGACTCCGGGGCAAGAGGTTCAAAAGAACAGATACGTCAGCTTTCGGGCATGAGGGGCCTTATGGCAAAGCCTCAGAAATCGGGAGCTACCGGTTCAGAAATTATTGAAAACCCGATTCTTTCCAACTTTAAAGAAGGACTATCAGTTCTCGAGTATTTTATATCAACTCACGGTGCTCGAAAAGGACTCGCCGATACTGCTCTGAAAACAGCTGACGCAGGTTATCTTACCCGTCGTCTTGTCGACGTTTCACAGGATGTTATTATAAATGAAGAAGACTGCGGTACACTTCGTGGTCTTATTGCTACTGCGATAAAGAAGAATGAAGAAGTAGTTGAATCGTTGTATGAAAGAATTCTCGGTCGTACAACTGTCCATAATGTCTATCATCCTCTTACCGGAGAACTGATTGTTGAATCAGGACAGGAACTTACTGAAGACCTGGCTAAGAAAATTGAAGATTCTCCAATTGAACAGGTTGAGATCCGTTCGGTACTTACCTGTGAATCCAAAAAAGGTGTATGTGCAAAATGTTACGGACGTAACCTGGCAAATGGACGGATGGTTCAGAAAGGTGAAGCTGTCGGTGTTATTGCAGCACAGAGTATCGGAGAACCTGGAACACAGCTTACTCTCCGTACTTTCCACGTTGGAGGAACTGCTTCAAATATTACAACCGAATCGAGGTTGATAGCCCGTTATGGAGGTATCGCTGAGATTGAAGAGATAAGAACTGTTCCTAAAAAAGATGCTGAAAAGGGTGAAATCGATATTGTTATCGGCCGTCTTGCAGAATTAAGAATTGTTGACAAGAAAACAGGTATTGCCCTTACAACTCATACAATTCCTTATGGTTCAAAGCTTTATATTAAACCTGGACAGGAGATTGAAAAAGGAAAACTTATTTGTGAATGGGATCCTTTCAACGCTGTTATTATTTCTGAAATGGCAGGAAAGATTGGATATGACTTCCTTATAGAAGGTATAACCTTCCGTGAAGAATCCGATGAACAGACTGGTTTTAAGGAAAAGGTTATCACTGAAAGCAGGGACAAAACAAAGAACCCTGCAATTAAAATCTTAAATCCTAAAGGAGAAGAGCTGAGAGTATATAACCTTCCTGTAGGTTCGCATCTTGTTGTTGATACCAATAAGATGGTTGAAGCCGGAGAGGTGCTGGCTAAAATTCCACGTGCAGTAGGAAAATCGGGCGATATAACAGGAGGTCTTCCCCGCGTCACCGAGCTTTTTGAAGCCCGTAACCCCTCTAATCCGGCTATTGTTTCGGAAATTGACGGAGAGGTTACATTCGGAAAAATTAAAAGAGGTAACAGGGAAATCTCTATCAAATCAAAGACTGATGAGACAAAGAAATACCTCGTACCACTTTCAAAGCAGATACTGGTCCAGGAAAATGATTATGTAAAAGCCGGGATCCCTCTTTCAGATGGTGCTATTACTCCTTCGGATATACTTGCGATAAAGGGGCCAACAAAAGTCCAGGAATATATCGTAAATGAGATTCAGGAGGTATACCGTTTGCAGGGAGTTAAGATTAATGATAAACATTTTGAGATTATTGTTCGTCAGATGATGCGAAAAGTTGAGATCGTTGATCCTGGTGATACAAAATTCCTCGAACGACAGGTTGTTGATAAACTTGAGTTTATGGATGAGAATGACTGGATATATGGTAAAAAAGTTATCATTGATAGCGGTGATTCTCAGACACTGAAGCCGGGTATGATTATTTCGGCCCGCAAACTCAGGGATGATAATTCTGTTTTAAAACGTCGTGACCTCAAAGTGGTTGAGGCAAGAGATGCTATTCCTGCTACATCAAGTCAGGTTTTACAGGGAATTACGAGAGCTTCTCTTCAGACCAAGAGCTTCTTCTCAGCCGCTTCTTTCCAGGAAACTACAAAAGTATTAAACGAAGCTGCAATTTTGGGTAAAATAGACAGACTCGAAGGCCTGAAAGAAAACGTTATTGTTGGTCACCTTATTCCGGCAGGAACAGGTCAACGGCAGTACAATGGTATAATAGTTGGTTCTCTCGAAGAATATGAAAATCTTGTTGGTGCGGAACAGGTTGTTCAGGCTGAAACAGAAAAATAGCATTAATAATTGATAATTATGACAGATCCCAAGAACCCAACACAGATCAGTATTGAACTGAATGAAGAAGTTGCTCAGGGAACTTATTCAAATCTGGCAGTAATAACTCATTCAGCTTCAGAATTTGTAATCGATTTCGTACGGATAATGCCTGGTATACCCAAGGCACAAGTCAAATCAAGGATTATTCTGACCCCTGAACATGCAAAGAGGCTTGTTGCTGCCCTTCAGGATAATATTTCAAAGTATGAATCAGTCCATGGGCATATTAAAGAAGTAAAAGGATCAGGATCTGCAATACCGTTAAATTTTGGAGGACCCACTGCTCAGGCATAATTTGATCATTGATTAATATACAAGCCGTCAGAAGATTTTCTTTGACGGCTTGATTTTTGTTATAGTTGAATCTTTGGATTCTTAATACTGTCAAAATTCTGATTTAAAGCAGAAACTTCTTTCATTGTGTATGTTATCTGAAATGAAGGTAATTTTGTATATTTCTGAAAAATTGGATGATGTACCATAACAACATTTCTTTTGCAGGAGCGGGAAGAGTAGCTGAGGCATTATGCAAAGAGTTGTTTCACGCAGGTTTCAGAATAGACAAGATCGTTTCTGAAACTGAAGTTAATGGAAGTCTCCTCGCTGATTTCTGTAACGCAGAATGGTCATCAGACCTTCATTTTCCAGATTCCACAAGAGTAATACTAGTGGCCGTACCCGACCACAGACTTAAAGATGTTCTTGAAAATATTTATTCTGCTCCTGGCACGCTTGTGGCACACACAGCCGGGAGTTTCGGAATTGATATCTTCCCTGACAGGATACTTAAAAAGGGTGTCTTCTATCCTCTGCAAACATTCTCGAAAAACAGGAAGATCAATTTCACTGACCTGCCTTTTTTACTCGAATCTTCTGATAATGAATCATCTGAATTACTCAAAAATCTGGCTGAATCTATTTTTGGGAAAGTGTATTTTGCTGAAACAGAGCAGAGAAGGATGCTGCATCTGGCAGCAGTTTTTGCCTGCAATTTTACAAATCATATGCTGACAATTGGTAAGGAAGTGACTTTACATACAGATTTCCCTTTCGAAATACTCGCTCCATTAATAAAGGAGACAATCTCAAAAGCCATTGAATCAGGACCCGAAAATTCACAGACAGGGCCGGCAGTGCGAAACGATAAGAATACAATCGAAAAACAACTGGAATTACTATCTTTCTCTCCTGCATTGCAAAAGGTTTATATAGAAATGACCAGCTCAATAACTGAATACTACAATCATAAAGATAAAAAAAGCGATGGAAGATTGCTTCCCCATCCTTCGTCGGGGACGCAATGACCGTACAGTTAAGTAAATTTCAATTTAACAAAAAACGCGAAACACGAAACGATAAACAATATACGGGGAACAAGAACTATCAACCAGCAACCAGTAATTAGAATGGCTAATTTTAAAGAAGATCTTGTAAGAGTCAAAGCATTTATCTTTGATATTGACGGGGTACTTTCACTTCAGACAATAACATTGAATTCTTTCGGTGTACCGAACAGAACCGTTAACCTGAGAGATGGTTATGCACTTCAGCTTGCAGTAAAGAAGGGTTATCATATAGGCATAATATCGGGAAGCAGTTCAAAAGAGTATCAGAAAAGGCTCAGGTTGCTTGGAGTAAATGATATTTACCTGAAAAGCCGGAGTAAACTAAACAATTTTAATGATTTTCTAAAAAAACACAGTCTTAATAAATGTGATGTGTTATTTATGGGCGATGATATTCCCGATTTTGAAGTGATGAAAGAAGCCGGAATTCCCGTTTGTCCTTCTGATGCAGACAGCGAGATTAAACAGGTTTCTACTTATATCTCCGATAAGAAGGGAGGGGAGGGATGTGTCAGGGATGTCATCGAACAGGTACTGAGATTACATAATAAATGGATGGATTCTGAAGCATTTACATGGTAAATTATGAAAGCATTCCTTAAACTTATCAGATGGCAGAATCTACTCATGGTTGCTATAACCATGGTGTTGATGAGATATGCTGTCCTGGCGCCTGTATTAAGCAAGATCGGAGTAATATTAAAAACAGGAAGCGGTGAAGAGATACCTGTGATTCTCCAGTCTCCCTGGTACGACTTTGTTTTGCTTGTTATTGCTACGGTCATGCTTACTGCGGGAGGCTATATCATAAATGATTATTTTGATATAAAGACAGACCTGATTAACAAGGGCAAAGTTATTGTGGGCACAAAAATTCCCCGTCGACAAGCTATTGTATGGCACTCAATTTTTAATATTGCAGGTGTAATTCTGGGATTTTATATCTCTTATAAAGCAGGTTATATCTGGCTGGGAACCTTGTTTCTGGTAGTCTCAGGCCTGCTTTATTTTTATTCGGCTAGCTACAAAAGGCAGTTTCTTATCGGGAATATTATTGTTGCTCTACTGACAGCGATGGTGCCAATGCTTGTTGTCTTTTATGAGTGGCCGGCATTGTATAAATATTACGCTCTTAATGCGATTAAGCCACCGAATATTAATTTTATTATCTATTGGGTAGGTGGATTTGCATTTTTTGCATTTTTAGCCAATCTGATCAGGGAGATCATTAAAGACATAGAAGACTTTGAAGGAGATATTGCTTATGGAAGAAATACGGTACCAGTTGTGATAGGGGTACTTTCGGCAAAAATTGTTTCCATTAGTCTCATCCTGGTTACAATCATTTTGCTTTACCTGGCATGGCACTTTTTCATTAATGATACTCTTACATTGTTATACATTTCAATAGCAATTGTTTTACCTCTTTTATATGTCATTTTCAAACTGGTTATAAGCAGTGAAAAGAAAGTACTACACTCTGTAAGCCGTATAATGAAATTAGTAATGATAACCGGTATTCTTTACTCCGTCGTTGTAAAAATTATCCTTACCTGGAACCTGTTCTGATGATAACTGACAAACTGAATGATTTCAGGATAATTCTTGCTTCCCGTTCCCCGAGAAGACAGCAGCTTCTGCGGGAATTGGGTCTTAATTTTGATATTATTATAAAAGAATATGAAGAAATTTATCCTGAAAATCTAAAAGGGAAGGAAATTGCAAGATATGTTGCTCACCAAAAGGCAGCCTCCTTCAGGAACGAAATATCAGATAATGAGATAGTCATTGCTGCTGACACCATTGTATGGTGTAACGACAGAGTACTTGGGAAACCTTTGAATAAGGAAGATGCAGTACGTATTCTTAAAGAAATCTCAGGAAACACTCATGAAGTTATTACCGGGGTATCAATTCTTTCCTTGTCAAAAGAGTTAACCTTTTCCGACTCAACAAAAGTTACTTTCGAGCCACTCTCAGAGGAGGAAATTTATTTTTATGTAGATAGGTACAAGCCATATGATAAAGCCGGGGCTTATGGAATACAGGAGTGGATCGGCATTATTGCATGCAGCCATATTGACGGTTCATATTTTAATGTGGTTGGTTTGCCTGTTCAGAAACTATATAAAGAACTTCAAAGATTTTTATAAACGGAATGCTAAAAGCATTTACTTTCAAACAATGTCAGATTAGATGAAAATTATTGCAGACGATAAAATCCCTTTTCTTAAAGGAGTTCTCGAACCATATGCAGAAGTAGTCTATGTTCCGGGGAAACTTATTAACAGGGATTTATTGATGGATTCGGATGCAATGCTTATCCGGACAAGGACAAAATGCACTGAGAATCTGCTTGAAGGGACAAAAGTCAGGTTTATTGGTACAGCTACCATAGGTTTCGATCATATTGATACAAAATATTGCAACAGAAAAAATATAACCTGGACAAATGCTCCCGGTTGCAATTCATATTCAGTTCAGCAATATATTGCGGCAGCTTTATTCAGGATCTCATCTGAATGTCACTTTGATCTGAAAGGTAAAACCTTAGGAATTATCGGTGTGGGTAATGTAGGGTCGAAAGTTGAAAATCTTGCACGGCTATTGGGGATGAAGGTTCTTTTGAACGATCCTCCCAGGGCACGGCTTGAAGGGAGAAAGAACTTCCGAAATCTTAATACGCTTTTGGCTGAGTCGGATATTGTGACGGTTCATGTCCCTCTAAATATGGCAGGTGAAGATTATACATACCATCTCTTTAATGAAAATAGTTTTAAAAAGATAAAAAAGGGAGCCTGGTTTTTAAATACATCAAGAGGTGAAGTTAATGATACAATTGCATTAAAGAATGCCCTGCAAGAGGGCAGACTAAGCGGGGCCGTAATTGATGTGTGGGAAAATGAGCCGGATATTGATGCTGAACTTTTACACCAGGTTTTAGTTGGCACACCTCATATAGCAGGATATTCTACCGATGGAAAAGCAAATGGCACTTCTATGGTTGTTAATGCCCTGAACAAATATTTTAATATATCTTCCGGAAACTGGTATCCTGAAAATATTCCTCTTCCCGCTTCTCCTGTCATATATATCGATTGTGATGAGAAGTCAGAGGAAGACATAATAAGGGAAGCAGTTATTTACACCTATAATATTGAAGATGAAAACTCCAGATTCCGGCTTTCATTACGCGATTTCGAAAAGCTGAGAGGTGAGTATCCGCTCAGAAGAGAATTTACATCTTATACTGTAGAGCTGAAAGGAGGAACCGGGCATGTCCGGCAGATTCTCAGTGGACTTGGTTTCAGGATCAGAGTCTGATTTCAAGGAATCTGGTTCAATGCATCCGCTTTACAGACTTAAGGTGGTAACCCTCTGTCTGGACAAAGCGTACTCTTTTACCTGAAAAACAAAAGCCTGTAACCTCGTGTCGAGTGATACGGAATCCTGTCCATCGAAGGCAATATTAATGAAAGGAATGTTGTCGTGGTCTTTTCTGAATACATCACTTACGGAAGCTACAAGTGTTCCCGGCATACAGGTAAACGGCAGAATGGCTGCAATACCAGATACACCCTTTTTAGTAAGCGCCATTGATGAACCGATTGCAACCGCAGGATCCCCATCGTAAAACTCATTCACATATTTGTTGCATAATGTAAGCATTTCGTGAAGGGATACGTCTTTTTGATGATCGGTGAATTTTTCAATGCCACGAAGGAGAGAAGCTGCAATAATTTCCTGACCCAATCCCTGAATCTTCGACTTAAGAATTCCTTTTTTATCATTCTTCCATCTGCTGTCGCGGGTAAAACGATATGTAGAATAAGTTATCCATTCAGAAAAAGGGGCAACAAACACTTCAACACCCAGATCTTCAAGTCTGTTTGAGATGTTACCATTACACGCTGAATTATCGCGCATGAATATCTCGCCGATAATAGAGACCACCGGTTTCCTTTGACTTTTATCAACCTTTATTGACAAATAATCTGATGTAATTCCTACAATTGTCTTATGAAGGCCTTCCGATCCTTTTTCTAAGCACTTAATGAGTCGGGCCAGGGCATCTTCGTAAAGATTATCTGAATCACCCTTGTTTAATTCGTAAGGCCGTGTTTCTCTGTGAAGTTTATGGAGAAAATCTGCAACCACAAATCCCTTCCAGGCATTAATCCGGAACTTTTGTCCCTGGTCTCCTGCAACATCTTCATATGATGTATCATTCGAAGGTGTAATAAGTTCTGCCTGGTGATATCCCAGTCTGTCAAAAAGTATCCTGTGAAATTGATTATACTGACCAAAACGGCAGGGACCGTTATGATCGGGCATAAAAAAGCTCATTTTTGATGGATCAGCGCCTGGTTCCTTAAGTTTCTTAAGGAAGCTTCCAGTGGTGCAGATCATTGGAAAACACTCTTTCGACGAAGTGTATTTTCTCCCGAGCGCCAGATCTTCTGCAGTCTGTTTTGGAAGCACCTCAGAAGCTATACCACAACTGCGTGCAGCTGCGGCAATCATATAAGCACTGTCGTTCATATATGGAAAGTACAGAACCCTGTCTTTTTGAGGTGATGCAGGACTGGGTCGCGGTCTGAAGACTGTCAGGTCTTTTTTATCATTTTTCTCAGAACCACTAAGACTATCAAGAAAAGCTTCGATACGTGTAATCATACCTGCATCGGCTGAATGTTCATCAATTTCCAGGTGAAGGAAGGGCTTCCCTTTCAGTTCTTCCGTAACATAATGCCATATAAATGAGTCGGGTCCGCACCGGAAGTTGCTTATATATACTGCATGAAGATTATCACTTTTAGCAACCAGCTGAGCTGCTGCAATTAGCTTTTGCCCATTTGGCCAGTACATATTTCTGTAATTTTTAAATATGTTGAAGGGAGACAAATCCAACATATCCAGGGGGATCGGCATTACATTCTGGCTTATAAGCTTTTCAACCAGTCCAAGATTAAGGTGTTGATCAGTGCTGTTATAAGGTCTTCCTAAAAGTACTACAGGGCGACAGTTTTCAGGAATTGTATTAAGTATATCCTTTCCATAACTTATAAGTCGATTATCGAATATTGTTTGCACAGCATCAGCTTTATATACTGCCTTTCTGATATCTGTTTTACTGATTCCGAATTTCTCACTGAAATATTCCGTCATCTCACTCATCAAAGCTGTTTCAAAGAATCTGAAATGAAGAGTTGGGATCAGTAGTTTTGATTCATCAATTTTACCTCTGAAGGCAGCCTTTATCATAAAAGGATAGGTCTGAATCCAAGGACAGTTGCAATTGTATGTTTTGTTATCTTTCTTTTTCTTGCTATTAACAATAAAAGGAAGGAAAATATAATCAACACCTTTCTCTATCAGATCAATAACATGACCATGTATCAGTTCAACCGGGAGACAGGTCTCCGCCGTAATTGATTCAATTGCTTTAGTTAAAAGCGATTTATCAGATTCTTTGGAAATCACTACTGTAAATCCAAGATCCTCAAAAAAAGTTCTCCAGAACGGAAATTGCTGAAAGAAGACCATAAGAGCTCTTGGAATACCTATTGTGGTTGATTTCCAAACCTCTTTCTCATCAAATCCTTCCATCAGCATTTCAGTTCTTTTTACAAAAAGATTCGGGATATTATTTTTTACTTTTTTCCTGTTGTCAGTCTCGTACTTTTCACAACGTCCTCCATAGTACAATGATTTCTTTTCACCCTTAATTTTCACTCTGCTTATTTCACAGTGGTTGGTGCATCCCTGGCACACAAATCTTCTGACGTCATATGTGACATTTCGAACGCCAAAACCTTTAAAACTGGTTTTTTGACCTTCTGCCATTGATTTCCTGGCAAGTATGGCAGCTCCGATAGCACCGGTCACATCAAAGTGAGGAGGTATAATAATCTTCTTACCGACGACCTGTTCAAAGGCAGCAACCACTGCCTTATTGTTGGTGACCCCTCCCTGGAAGAAAATTTTATTACCTATTCGTCTGTCACCTACTACCTTCTGGAGATAATTATATACTATTGAGTAGGCCAGTCCTCCAACAAGATTTTCGTTCCGGGCACCCTTCTGCATGAATGAATTGAGATCCGATTCCATGAATACCGTACAACGATCGCCAAGTTTTACCGGACATTCAGAACTGAGAGCCATACTGCCAAATTCCTCAACAATATTAATGTTAAGTTTTTCCGCCTGTTCCTCAAGGAACGACCCGGTACCGGCAGCACATACCTTATTCATTTCAAAATCAACCACTACACCATTTTCGATACTTATATACTTGGAATCCTGCCCCCCAATTTCGAAAATTGTATCAACTGTCGGGTCATAATCAATGGCCGCCGTTGCCTGGGCTGTAATCTCATTTACGATATTATCGGCACCGATAAAATCGCCTGTGAGATATCGCCCTGACCCGGTGGTTCCGGCTGCCAGAACAACAATATCTTCACCGACCTCATCGAAGATTTCAGTCATCCCTCTCTGGATAGCCTCAAGTGGTTTCCCTGCAGTTGGCAGATACCGTCGTGCCACAACACGGTGTTTTTCATCTATCAATACTACATTTGTACTGAGTGAACCGATGTCTAATCCAAGATAAACTCCAACTTTTTCATTTCCATTCTTATTGAAATGAACAGCCTTGTTATATTCCGCTAAAGACTCTTTAAGCGGTGGAAGACTGGCGAATTCAGTTGCTGTACCGGAGAGATACTTTTCAAGACTGGAAATATCAGGAAAATGGTTCATATCCAGCCTGTTGGCACGAGCATAATAGACTGCACCTATGGCTCCCATGGCAGAATGATGCGGTGGAATGATAAGTTCTCCGTCGACAAGATTCAGTGTTTCCCTGAATGCTCTTATCATTCCTGAATTTGCTGCAACTCCTCCTGAGAATATAACAGGTTTTCTTATTTCTTTACTCCTGGCAACATTGCTGCGGAAATTTCTGGCTAGGGCAAAACATAAACCAGCTACGATATCATGAAGTGGAGTAGCGATCTGTTGGTGATGTATCATATCACTTTTTGCAAAAACACTGCACCTACCAGCTATTCTGGGCGGATCAACCGATTTTAGCGCCATGTTTCCAAATTCATTCTCAATAGGAACTCCAATCCTCCTGGCCTGTTGATCTAAAAATGAACCTGTTCCTGCCGCACATATGCTGTTCATTTCAAAATCGACAAGTCTTGAATGTCCGTTTTCAGGATTTTTCTCAAGCAGAATTAACTTGGAATCTTCTCCCCCGATTTCTATGATTGTTCTTGCGTCCGGAAACAAAATGCCTGTTGAAGTGGCCTGAGCAATTATCTCATTAACAAAGACACCTCCTATAAGGCTGGTTGCAAGTTTTCCTCCACTCCCTGTTATTGCAATTCCTGTAATTTTTTCTGAAGTGTATTTCTCGAGCAGTGAGCTTAATCTGTCTTTGAGGACATTAAAAGGCTTTCCATGTATATAATCATAATACTCCTCAAGAATGTTGTTATTCTCATCGATAATAACTGTATTAAGTGAGACGGATCCGATATCAAAACCCAGGAAAAAATTAGAAGAAGATAATACAGAGAGAAAAGATTTAGCCGCCATAAGAGAGTATCCTTTCGGGTTAATTACAAATCTTTTGCAACTGAATGCTATAATTCAAATATATTATTTTCTGTCTAAAAAGCAATCTAAATATGCGATTTATTATTTTAACAGATGGTGTAATGTGTTAATTATCAGTTGTAATATTTTGATAAAACAATCAAAATAAGTTTATTCGAAATGTTGAATTCTAAATAACCATATTTTAAAAAACTAATGATTTCTACTTATACCCAATCTTCCGAAATTATTTCCCCGTTTATGCCTACAATGATTTTTTTGACTGGTACCTTTCTTAAAGCCTGACTGAGAGCTGTTCTGACCAACTGCAGGAGACCTCCGCAACATGGAACTTCCATCATCATTACTGTTATCGTATTCACTTTAGCTGTATCGATCATTATGATAAGTTTTTCAATATATGAATCAAGTCCCTGGTCAAGTTTTGGGCAGGCTATTGCAATAGATTTATCTTTTAAATATTTCCCATGAAAACTACCCATCGAGTATGCCACACAGTCGGCCGTAAGTAAAAGATCAGAATTTTTATAGTACACTGCATTCGGATTTACAAGATGCATCTGTACTGGCCACT
This sequence comes from Bacteroidales bacterium UBA1797, assembly GCA_002319885.1. Taxonomy (GTDB): domain Bacteria; phylum Bacteroidota; class Bacteroidia; order Bacteroidales; family VadinHA17; genus LD21. Next base: position 1,632 of record DCFT01000194.1, on the reverse strand, counting down.
GTCTAAGTTCTGAGGGTTGATCTGTTGGCATAACACGAGCAACAGGTTTTTCAATAACCATGGCTCTTGATCCCGGACAACTGCCTCCCTCATGATGATGTTGAGGTTGAGGTTGAATCACTGGTACTTTACCATGATTATGAACCTCGCTCATTACTTCGTCGAGATTGAACATAAGATCTGCTCTGTTGCTTTTCAGATAAGAAACACCATCCTGGAGAAAACCCGTTTCACCATGATCCTTAAGATGTTTAAGATGCGCGATAATTGTATTTTTGCCCTTATCTTTCATTTTTTCAATAACCCGTATCTCGTTATACGGATCAGCTTCCCTTGTTTCAATAGTGATAGCTCCCTCAGGGCAATGTCCTATACAGGCGCCAAGTCCATCGCACATTAGTTCGCTTACCAGCCTAACCTTTCCATCAATTACCTGCAATGCTCCTTCATGGCAGTTTGGTACACATTGGCCACAACCGTTGCACAATTCCTCATCAACCTTTAAAATATCCCGTTTCATATTATAATTATTAGATTTTTCTACTGCAAAATTGTACAAATGGGTTGAGCTTTATTGTAACAGATGTTACAAAATAACTTTTTCCTCTGATTAATTTTCTCAACTACTTTTATTCCCCCTCTTTACGCTGTCTGTTCTTTTACACATTTATCAATGACATTGAATAGTCAATGAGATAACCGAAGGTGAAATCCATAAAACACGTAGTGGTATCGAGTTTAAAGTAGTTTCACAGTGGAATTTCAGATTAAATTTTAGCTCTGTTTATTATGATGTTTATCCTGTATTACCCTATGTAAGCTTCATGTATCTCAGTGGTTAAGTAGCATTATATTTTTTCTGCCCGCAGTACACAATCAGATAAAGGGTATGAAGTGCGTGTATACAGTTACCAAAGCGTTTGTTAAGGGACAGGCAAATTACTACTTTTACAAAAAAATGCATGGATTTTTCTCTTTTGGTTGAGTGCCCTCTTTTTAAGGGAATGAGTGCTGATGATGTTCAGGCAATGATGGCTGGCGTACCTTTCAGGGTTAAGAAGTTTCAGGAAGGTTCGATGATAGTTCAAAGCGGTGACCCTGTGAATGCGTTGATGATTGTAATAAGTGGTATTGTAAAAGGAGAAATGGTAGATTATTCCGGCAGAGTAATTAAGATTGAAGACATTCCTGCTCCGGGAGCTCTGGCTGCTGCATTCCTGTTTGGTAACCGAAATATCTTTCCTGTGAATGTAATTGCTGTTAAAGATGGAGAATTGCTTTTTATTGAGAAACCTGATTTTTTAAAACTATTAATGAAATCGGATACTCTCCTTATCAATTTCATGGATATGATCTCAACGCGTTCTCAATTCCTTTCGGAGAAAATAAAATTCTTAAATTTTAAAACAATAAAGGAAAAACTTGCCTATTATATACTTCAGAAATCAGGGAAGGACAGATTAATAATTACTCTCGATATGACGCAGAATGACCTTGGTGATTTTTTCGGTGTGGCCAGGCCATCAATTGCCAGGGCTCTTGGTGAACTCGCATCAGAAGGTCTTATAGAAGCAAAGGGTAAAAATATCAGGATAATTGATAAAGAAGGACTTGCGGATCTTACAGTTAACT
>DCFT01000211.1 GCA_002319885.1 Bacteroidales bacterium UBA1797 | reverse complement strand
TCCTGAGTCAGTAAAATTTACATTTGCTAAAATCGATCAAGATTCTTCACTGGTGTCCTGCAACAGCGTTACGGATATTCTGTCGATACCATAAAACCCATATTAATTTTTATTTTCTGTTATGATTCAAATTATCCTGAACTTTTAAGATGGGATAATTGTTTATATATAAGGATTGTAATAAGATAAATCCTAGTTCGTCGTTTTATGAAGATAATTCGAAAAAGCCATTGGTAAATTATGTCTGAAAAAATGAATTGATAATCAATTTGTTAACAAATGCTGAACATAATTTGAAATCTGAATGATGGGAAGAGATTATTTAGAGCTTACTTATCTTATATGGAGAGCACGGGATCTTTTCGGGAGATAAATAATAGAGAAAATGTTGGGTACTTAAATAGCTCATAATCAAAAATAAAGAAATTATTGTTGTACTGTTGTTGAGTTATGAAACGATTACTCATTTCCATTGAGAAAGTGAAATTCACACAAACTTTTTCGTCACAAAGTTGTTATTGTCTTACTTTGATAAAAATGCCTTAGACTTATGAAAAAATTAATCCTGTTTTTTATTACACAGGTTCTGTTTTTACCCGTTTTTTCCCAACAGTCAATTACGGGGAAGATTACAGATAATAAAAATTTGCCTGTTACAGGTGCTTCGGTTCAGGTTAAGAATACGCTTCGGGGCACATTCAGCGATGTAGATGGTGGTTATGTCATTACTGCTTCGCCAAAAGACACTTTGGTATTCTCAATGTTAGGGATGGCTACCCAGATGGTTCCTGTTGCAGGAGAGACAGTTATTAATGTCAAAATGTCTGTTGATGCCAAAGTTTTGAATGAGGTGGTAGTGATTGGTTATGGAACTGTGAAGAAAGGCGACTTAACAGGATCTGTAGCAACTATAAAATCAGTTGATCTCAATAAAATCACATCATTAAGTCCCGAACAAGGTTTACAGGGTAAAGTTACCGGGGTTCAGGTTACCAGTACTTCAGGAGCACCGGGAGCCGTACCTTCAATTCTCATCAGAGGCGTGGGTACATTTAATAACAGTTCTCCCATCTTTGTGGTAGATGGGGTAATCCTTGATGATATTTCTTTCCTTAGTTCAGAGGATATTGCTTCCATGAGCATTCTCAAAGATGCTTCCGCAACGGCTATTTATGGTTCACGGGGGGCTAATGGGGTTATCATTGTAACAACCAAATCAGGACAAATAGGAAAAGGGAAAGCAAATTTTAGCTATACTGGTGAGTATAGCGTACAGATTCTGGAAAAGAAAATTTCTTTGCTCTCCGGAAAGGATTATGCTACGGTGGTTAATGAAATTACGCCTACCTATAATAATGTGGATCTGGTTCCTAATACAAACTGGCAATCGCTGATATTTCATCCTGCCTCCATTCAGAGCCATCAGTTATCTGCCTCAGGTGCGTCTGAATCATCGCAATATTATGTGAGTATGGGCTATTTCAAACAGGAGGGTATTGTAGATAAATCGAGCTATGAGAGAGTCACATTCAACTTAAATAATACCTATTTGTTAACAAAAAACATTAAAGTCAGTAATTTTCTGAGCATCACTCCTTATAAGCAGCAAAATGCACCTAATGTGACTTATTCGGCTTATAGGGCACGGCCTGACCTGGTCCCCTATAATCCTGACGGAAGTTTTGCAGAAGTATTTAATGTGGGTAATCCACTGGCCGATCTAGCATATTCCAATGATTTTAACAAAGGCGCCCGGGGTGTAGGCAATCTCTTTGTCGAAGCAACAATATTGAAGAATTTTAAAGCTAAAACCAGCTATAGTGTTGATGCCGCGTATAATCAGAGTACAAGTTTTACACCTGCATATTTTGTTTCATCTCAGCAACAAAACCTTTTGAACACTCTCTCTAAAGGAAACAGCCACAACATAACCTGGCTATGGGAAAATACGCTTTCATTCAATAAGGATTTCGGCCTGCATTCTCTTGATATTGTATCAGGATATACTATGCAGAAAGCTTCCTCAGAGAATTTCTCAATGACAGGGAAAAATATAGTCCGTACTTCTCCTGATTTCTGGTACTTCGACCCTAATTATATCTATGATCCCACTAATGGAGTAAATACTCTTTCTTCCATATCAAACGGAGTGGATGCAGATCAAAATTATTCTATGATATCATACTTGTTCAGAGCTAATTACACCTACAATTCAAAATATATTTTAACAGCTACTTTCCGTCGTGACGGATCCTCCAAGTTCAGCGCCAGCAACCGATATGGAAATTTTCCTTCCTTTGCTGCAGGTTGGGTTGTTTCCAGGGAACACTTCATGGAAAAACTTGCTTATGTTTCTAATTTAAAACTGCGAGGTAGCTGGGGAATCATAGGAAATGATAAGATCCCGTATCTCGGTCAATATTCGGTTACCCAAAGCCTGGTAGCGGTTTTAGGAAACCCCTCCTCCGCAAACTCAGCTATTACTTATGGTAGTGCAGGTAATCCGACCCTGAAATGGGAAAGCACTTCTCAGGGGGATATTGGGCTGGAAATTGGACTGTTCAATGACAAACTATCCGGGGAATTCGACTATTATAATCGTATAACCAGGGATATTCTGATCCCGTTAGCCACTCCCGATTACCTTGGAAACGGATCAGGTGCAACAGAGTATTTTAATGCAGCTTCAGTGAAAAATACCGGTCTGGAGAGCAAAATTACCTGGAAAGGCAAAATCGGTAAAGTGGATTATAGCGTTTCTTTTTTAGCATCGACCATTAAGAATGAAGTCTTAAAAGTAGGAGGAAGCAGCGGGATCGATTCTTTACTTTATGGTGGATTCCTGGGTAACGGGATCCCTGTCACCCAAAGCAGGGTAGGTCTGCCTATTGGAGCTTTTTACGGTTACAAAACCAACGGAATTTTTCAGAGTGCGGCTGATATGAGCGCGTATCCTCATTTATCCACTGCGGTTCCCGGTGACTTGCGTTTTGTTGATGTTAACAATGATGGCAAAATAGACGGTAATGACCGGACTTATATAGGATCGCCCATTCCCAAATTCAACCTGGGATTTAGTTTTGAAGCAGATTATAAGGGATTCGACTTCTCCTTTGATTTACAGGGAGTTTATGGCAACAAAATATTCAACGCCAAAGAGGTTGTAAGGCCTGACCCATACAACTGGGAAAAACATGTTCTTGGGGCATGGACAGGCCCCGGAACCAGCAATTCAGAACCCAGAGCATCTTATGGCGGGAACAATTATCTTCCTTCCGATAAATTTATCCAGGACGGATCGTTTACCCGATTGAGAAATGTAACCCTTGGCTATACACTGCCTTCCGGTATTACCAAAAAGATAGCAATAAGTCAATTGAGGATCTATGTTAAAGGGTCAAACTTAGTTACGCTAACCAAATTTAAAGGGTATTCACCTGAAATAGGAAGCAGTAGTGTTGTTGCCAACAGTATTGATAATGGAATCTATCCGGTACCTTCAGTTTATTCTTTTGGTGTTAATTTAACTTTTTGATTGTCATGAAAATAAAAAATAAAGTCTTGCTCTTAATGTCCATTCTGATGGTAGGATGTACCGACTTTTTACAGTTAGATCCCCAGGGTGAATCGACACAGGCTACCTTTCCTGTTTCTTCTTCCGATGCATTGCTGGCTACAAATGCCATATATGCCGCAGTAAGAGATTGGTATTATAATTCAGGAGGATACCCCATTCTCGATATTATGTCAGATGATGCTTATAAAGGCAGTAATACCAATGACCAATTAGCTACTGTTGGTGCCTACGATAACTTCTCTTTCAGTTCAACAGGGGATGGTCTGGATCGCTGGTGGGCCACTCTGTATCAGGGAATCAAATGGGCCAATGTAGTTACTGAAAAGGTGTCAGTAATATCGATGGACACCATCTTAAGAAACAGTTATGTAGGTGAGGCACGATTCCTGAGAGGGCTATTCTATTTCGATCTGGTTCGGGCCTGGGGCGGCGTTCCTGAAGTAACCACCACCGATCCTCCATTACATCTGGGCAGATCCTCGCAAGATGAGATCTACTCACTGATTGTTTCAGATCTGTTATATGCTGAAGCTCATCTTCTGCAAAAAAGTGAACTTGCCTCCTCAGACCAGGGAAGGGCTACAGTTGGAGCTGCTGATGCTTTGCTTGCAAAGGTTTACCTTTTTCAAAAGGACTTTGTTAATGCTGAGAAATATGCTTTGAAAGTCATACAATCCAATGAATATTCTCTTGAACCCAGATTTATAGATGCCAACGGAGTGAATGGAAATAATGGAGTCGAATCCATTTTTGAGGTAGGAGCACTTGATGTGGAAAATTATTACGGGGGCGGGGCACAATATGCCAATACCCAGGGAGTAAGGGGAACACCAAACCGGGGTTGGGGATTTAACCGTCCTTCCATTGATCTGCGAAAGTCCTTTGAGCCCGGGGATCCCCGTCTGAAAGGAACTATAATTGATCTGGGAGATACACTGGATGGCGTATATATCAAGGGTGATCCTGATCCCGCGAATGACCCGGTGATAGTAACGAATCAAAATGGGGATACCACCAATATTCAATGCTATAACCGGAAAGTGTGGACTCCAGGGAACGATACTCCGACCCAATGGGGACATCATCGAAGGTTGATAAGATATGCCGATGTCCTGTTGATGGCTGCCGAAGCACTTAACGAAAATGGAAAACCAACCGATGCCCTGATCTATCTGAACCAGGTCAGACAAAGGGCAAGAGGAGGTAATAATTCAATCTTACCCGATATTACTGTCACAGATAAAGATCTGCTCAGAGATAAAATACTTCTTGAACGCCGACATGAACTTGCGATGGAAGGAGAAAGGTTCTGGGATCTTGTCAGGACAGGTAAAGCAGCTGAGATTTTAGGTCCCTTAGGATTTGTAACCGGCAAAAATGAACTACTGCCAATACACCAGAGCGAAATAGATATTTCACAGGGAACATTAACACAAAACCCTAATTATTAATGTATTTCAATCCCATTCGATATGTATAACTAAATTTTTGAAAATTATGAAAAAAAAGATTCTTATTCTCAGTGCTCTAATGCTGATGTCGGCTGTCGTTTTAGTAGACAGTTGTAAAAAAAGCAGTCCAGCACCTATTGATCTTGGTACGCTGATGGTTGGTGATATTGATTTAAATGCAGCATCAGCTCCAACGAATGTACCTGTTAACCCGACAATAACGGCCACATTTTCTACGGATGTTGATCCTGCAACTGCAACAACCAGTAACATAACCCTGACAGAGGATTATGATAATGTTTCCATTCCGCTGACTGTTTCAGTTTCAGGGGCAGTTGTCACAATCATTCCAACGGCAAACCTGGCTAACGGAGCAGTTTATGTACTCGAAATCACAACCGGGTTAAAAGCTACCAGTGGTGAGATGCTCACTGCTGTCAGCCGTTCGTTTACAACTGCAGGCTCATTCCTGCCAACAGGAGTTGTCGCTTACTGGAATTTTGACGGAAACGCCAACGATCAGACAGGAACATATAACGCTATGACAGGCGGTGTTACTGACATAACTTATGTAACAGGCCGTAATTCAGCTTCCGGTCAGGCTGCAAGCTTTAATGGAACAACATCACTTATCGAGATTCCAAATGGAGATTTACTGGAGAATACAAGTGACTTCTCAATAAGTTTCTGGATAAAAGATGACACCACAGCCAAGAGGGATCAGTTTGTTCTTGGATTGGCCGGATGGTATGGGTTCCAATTTGAGTATAACAGCAATATATATGGCACTGGTGATGCTGCCCAGATAGGTCAATGCAAATTGGCGGCTCAGTACAGCATCAGTGATGGCACTTCCACATCACAGGACTTGTGGCTTGATGGCCTTGGTTCTACTAAGGACAACGGTGGATGGCAGGGCTGGACCTTCAGCAAAAACCTGGTTGCCGGTGGTGGAACAGGTGTTAATGGACTATTGGCTCAGCAATGGGCTCAGGTTGTATGTACTTATGACCATACTACCAAAATCGGTACTATGTACATAAATGGTCAGGAAATGAAGGCTCAGGATTTTAATCTTTATGGCGTTCCGCTTTCAAATGCAACAGGACTGAAATATGCAGGAGCTGCTGGCAATAATGTCCTTGCATTTGGATTTATTCAGGATAAAACAGATCCTACCATCCCGGATAGCTGGGCTGACTATAATGATCCTGCTAACGGCCATTTTAAAGGCCTTTTGGATGATGTTGCAATATATCATTCAGTGCTGACCCAGTCTCTGATCACACTCATGTACAATTCCGGCAAACCATAAATATTTTTGCAGTCAGTTGAAAAGGGAGGACAAGGCAGTCCTTCCTTTTCTTTTTAATCATTATCTTTTGGTTATGAAATATAAAATATTCAGACTTGCTTATTTCATATTTTTCATCGTTGTACTTTCATGCAGGAAAGATACGGCACCGAATAAGGATGCAGGAATAATTCAAATAGTAAGCGTGAAGATCGGATCTTCCACTCTTGATGTCAACAGTACCATAAAAAATGTGCCTGATGATCAGCCTGTACAAATTATATTCACGAGTGCAGTAGATACCACTTCAATGGTTAAAGTGATCACTCTTATGGATTCAGGTGGAGTTGGAGTTGCTTATACATACACTGCTTCTGACAATTTGACAACGCTTAATCTTATTCCAACTTCTGTGCTGCATTATTCCACTGATTATACTCTTGCAATTTCTTCCTCATTACATGGTATGAACGGGGAGACTTTCGCAGGGATCCAGTATAAATTTACCACAGTTGCGGGATCGATGAAAATAGAGTCTATCAGCCTCAATGGGACACCGATGACTACTACATTGTTGCAGAACATTGATCCAAAAAAAATCAATATAAATGTGACCTTCTCGCAGCCACTGAACCCTAATAATTACAAATCATCTTTATCTTTCACGGGGCCTCCTTTAACGTACACTCTTTCAAACGACAATAAGACATTACTGGCTTCAAATTCCTTAAAAGCAGAAGGTCTTACAAAGTACTTATTCTCTATTTCCTCCACCCTGACCTCGGCCGGAGGGTATACCTTTCCGGGCTTTTCTTCCGGTTTTTATACAAGGGTCGATTCCACCTATCAGTATCCGCAAATTCCGGATGATGATCTTCTGACTCTGATACAACAACAAACATTTAAATATTTCTGGGATTTTGGCCATCCCTCGTGTGGCATGGCGCGTGAAAGGAATTCTTCCGGCGATATTGTTACCACAGGAGGTTCAGGATTTGGTATCATGGCAATGATAGTGGGTATGGAAAGGGGGTTTATCTCTAGAACAGATGGTATTGCCCGTCTTGATAAGATACTGGGTTTTCTGGAAACATGCGACCGCTTTCATGGTGTCTGGCCACACTGGCTAAATGGCGTAACCGGGAAAACACAACCTTTTAGTGCTCAGGATAACGGAGGAGATGTAGTGGAAACGTCCTATATGCTAATGGGTCTGCTTTGTATGAGACAATACCTCGATTCTTCCGTTGCTGAAGAAAAAACAGAAATCGACCGGATAAATAATTTATTTGATGCGGTTGAATTTGACTGGTTTACAAATGGTGAGAATACTCTATACTGGGAGTGGTCACCGGATTTTGGCTACAACCTAAAGATACAAGGATACAATGAAACTCTTATTACATATATTATTGCCGCATCTTCACCAACTCACTCAATTACAAAAGACGTTTATACATTAGGGTATGCAAATAACGGCGGAATAGTAAATGGAAGAAGTTATTACAGTTATGTTTTACCTTTGGGCCAGGATTATGGCGGACCTTTATTCTTTACCCAGTATACCTTTATGGGAATTGACCCCAGAAATCTCAAAGATCAATACGCTGATTATTGGGAACAAAATGTAAATCAATCTTTAATAAATTGGTCATATTGCGTTGCAAATCCTAAAAAATTTCCGGGGTACGGTGCCTCGATCTGGGGGCTGACTGCTTCCGATAATCCATGGGGTTACAATGCCCAATCGCCAACTAACGATCTCGGAGTGATTACTCCTACGGCCGCTCTTTCTTCAATGCCTTACACCCCGATACAGTCCATGAATGCTCTGAAAACAGATTACTATTTCCTTGGGAATCATCTGTGGGGAGCTTATGGCTTTTACGATGCGTTTGATGTATCTGAGGGCTGGTGGGCAAACTCAACGCTGGCCATTGACCAGGGACCAATTATTTGTATGATTGAAAATTACAGAACAGCACTTCTATGGAATTTATTAATGTCAGCCCCGGAAGTACAGAACGGTTTGACAAAACTTGGCTTCACTTACTGAAAATAATGAAAAAACTCAAATTATATACTCTCCTTGCTCTGATTATATTTGGTGTAAACTGCTGTGCCGGAAATAAGAACAAAATTTCGGATAAGAATAGTCTGCCTGAATTTAAAGAGATATCTGATGATTCGCTCCTCACACTTGTTCAGCTCAGAACATTTCAATATTTCTGGGAAGGGGCGGAGCCAGTATCCGGAATGGCCCGGGAAAGATTTCATGTTGACAATATATATCCTGATAATGATAAGAACATTGTTACAACAGGAGGGACCGGGTTTGGTCTGATGGCGATACTGGTAGGAATTAAAAGAGGATTTATAACACGTGATGAAGCTGTAGATCGTTACACCAAAATAATAGAATTTCTTAAAAAAGCTGACAGGTTTCATGGAGCCTGGCCTCATTGGTTAAATGGAGAAACCGGGAAAGTGAAACCATTCAGTTTAAAGGACGACGGAGCAGATATCGTTGAAACTGCCTATCTGATTGAGGGACTGTTGGCAGCGAGACAATACTTTATCAACGGATCAGAAAAGGAAAAAATGCTTGCTTCCAAAATTGATACACTCTGGAAAGGAGTAGAGTGGAATTGGTTTACAAAAGGGGGGGAACCTGTTTTATACTGGCACTGGTCCCCTGATTATGGATGGCAGATGAACAACCCTGTGAGGGGTTATAACGAATGCCTTATCCTATATATACTGGCAGCATCTTCTCCTACATATCCTGTTTCTCCTGTTGTTTATCAAAAAGGATGGGCAAGGGATGGCGCAATTAAAGGACAACATGAAAAGTACGGTTATACTCTGTCGTTGAACCATAATGGCGCTAAGGAATATGGTGGTCCGCTTTTCTGGACCAATTATTCTTATTTAGGTCTCGATCCGAGACATCTAAAAGACTCATATGCAGATTACTGGCATGAAAATGTCAGCCAGACTCTTATTAACTGGCAATGGTGTGTCAGAAATCCCGATAAGTATGTTGGTTATGGTAAAGATTGCTGGGGTCTGACTGCAAGTTATTCAATTGATGGTTATGCGGCTCATAGTCCTGGAGAAAAAAACGATCTTGGGGTAATTTCTCCTACTGCTGCTCTTTCAGCTTTTCCATATACCCCTGAACAATCTATGGAAGCTCTTAAACACTTTTATTATAAAATAGGCAACAAAATATGGGGGATCTATGGTTTTTATGATGCTTTCAGCGAGCAAAATAGCTGGTATCCAAAGAGATATCTTGCTATAGATCAGGGTCCCGAAGTAATCATGATTGAAAATTACAGATCTGGTCTTCTGTGGGATCTTTTCATGTCGAGTCCCGAAGTCAGAACAGGCCTTCAAAAATTAGGATTCAGCTTCTGATCTTAAATCAGGTGCAATGCTTTTAAAAGAGGATTTAGAAAGATTTTTTGTAGATTTATACTCTTGAAAAAATATTGCAAGTTTAGCCTGATGTCAGTACTGCTGAAAAATATATCCGGAATCTGTTTTGCAATCTTTATGTCTTTTTCCGGTTTTTCATATATTAATGCTTCTTCATTTTCCTCCGACCAGGTTATTAAAAGGTTTATTTCAAATCATGTTCCCGTTGAAAATCAAAACTGGGGCATTTGTCAGAGCCCTGCAAACGGGTACATTTATTTCGCAAATTCTGAAGGTTTAATAGAATTTAACGGAATCAGCAGCCGTTTTTTCAGTCTGCCATATGGACAGACCATAAGATCAGTTTATGTGTCGCAGGATGGAACAATTTACACAGGTTCCTTCGAGGAATTCGGATACTGGAAAGAGAATCACCAGGGGAACCTTGTCTATCACTCTCTTTCTGAGAAGACAGGTATTGAGAAAAATGATGAAATATGGAAGATTTATGAAGATAATGGCACTATTTACTTTCAGTCGTTCACTACAATATATTGTTATAAAGGGGAAGATGTAAAACCCGTAAAGGGACCATTTACTTTATTATTTATGTTTCGGACCAGTAAAGGATTTATTGTCCAGGTTCTTGGAAATGGTCTTTACTGGTTTGATGGTTTGAAATTCAAATTAATTGAAGGCAGTGATCTGTTCAGCTGGAAAAAAGTCCACTCAATTATTGAAATTGGCAATAATGATTATTGGATTTGTACAGCAAATGACGGGATTTTCAGATTTGACGGGAAAAGATTTGTGTTTAAAAACTCAGAAATATCTGCTTATCTGCAGTCAAAGACGTGTAATGCCGGTATGTCCCTTAACGATTCATTATTTGTTTTTGGAACTATCCAGAGTGGTGTTGTACTGTGTAATAGAGAAGGTGATATAGTGCAGAAATTTGACCACTCAAATGGCCTGAATAATAATACTGTATTATCACTATACAAGGATCGTGATAATGGGCTGTGGATAGGACTTGATGAAGGCGCTAACTACTTCAATATCTTTTCTCCCGGTGCCACCTATACAAATTCTTCCGGAATACTTGGTACAATATATTCCATTATCCGGGATAAGTCGAAGTTATATCTCGGTACTAACCATGGTTTGTTTGAAGCTGTAATAAAAAATTTAAATGAAGATTTTAGTTTTTCTGATGTTCGGCTTCTTAACGGAACTCAGGGCCAGGTATGGACGATTGATCAGTATGATGACCAGATATTATGCGGTCATAATGATGGTACTTTTCTTATTGATGGTGCCTCGGTAAGAAAGATATCGGATATTACCGGTGGGTGGACAATAAGGGAATATAATGATCTTCTGATCGAAGGTACTTACACAGGTATAATATTTTTCAGAAAAGACAGTAATGGAAAATGGATTTTCAGAAACAGGGTTAAGGGGTTTTCTGAACCCATCAGGCACATTGAAGTTGATTACCTTGGATATATATGGGCATCTCATCCTCAGAAAGGAATTTATAAAATAGAACTTAATGAAACACTTGATTCCATTCTCAATCTGAAGTTTTATAACAGTATTTCAGGAATACCGAGAAAAATTGAGATACATAAAATAAATAATCAGGTTGTTTTTTCTACTTCTGATTCTATTTATGCTTTCAATTATGAGAAAGAGGAAATGATTCCTCTGGAAAAGCTTAATAATACCCTGGGAGAGTTTAGGAAAGCTTCCCAGATTATACCTTATCTTAAAAACAACTACTGGTTTGTCAGTGGTAATAAAATAGCATTATTTGAAATATCAAAAGATTTTGAAGCCGTAAAAAAATTGGAACTGGTTCAGAAATCATCCGATATCCGTGAAAGAGAACTTCAAATAATAAATTTAAGCAATAATAGCGTACTGATTCCAACCCGTCAGGCTTTTATTATTTATAACCTGTCGCGGTTGGGATTGTCTTCGTCGGTTTCCGATTTAAAAATCAGCAAGCTGGTTTTTCAGGGGAATAAAAAAAGGATTGAAATTCCTGTAAAAGGCAGACATGAAATTAGTGTTCCCTACAACACTAATAATCTTACAGTTTATTTCTCAAATCCAGGACAGTTTTATATGGAGCGTAAGGAGTTCCAGTACAGACTTCTCGGGATTGATGATGACTGGCACAATACAACACAGGATTATTTTTCGTATCTGAATCTTGGTTATGGAACATACAATCTTATAATAAGATCGGATATTACAAGCAATTTTGATACTATGCTTTTTACCATTCAAAGGCCATGGTACCTGAAATGGTATTCGTTTTTACTATATACTCTGATCCTGACAGGTTTAATTGTTCTGAGCATAAAAATATTCAGAATCGAACTCAGAAAGCAGAAACAACTTATTGAATTCGAGGTTAATAACAGCAAACTTGAGAGCGAATTAGATTACAAGAGCTATGAGTTGATGCTGACGATGAGATATCTTATACAAAAAAATGAAATTTTAACAGAATTACATGAACAGATTAAAACACTCCAGGAACAATCTGCAAAATTCCCGGTGAAATTCATCAGGGAGATGGAAAGGATAATAAATCAGGGTCTCGATTCGCAGACTGAAGAATGGAAGAATACAATGAATGTTTTGAAAATGTCACAACAGGGATTCTTCAGACGCTTAAAAGACAGATATCCTGATCTTACACCTCATGATCTCAGACTTAGCTCATACCTGAGAATGAATTTCACTACCAAAGAAATTGCAAAGCTCTTAAATATTTCAGGCAGAGCGGTCGAAATAAGCAGGTACAGATTAAGACGTAAACTAAATCTCGGACACGATAAAAATCTCACTGAGTTTTTAATTAAAGAATCTGAAAGCCAAGACTAAGACATATCTGGAAAACTGGTTTGAATTATCTTTGTCAGCTAATTTAATGTATAATTTATTGATAATTTACCCGATCAGTATAAATTTCAGAAGTTCAAAATGGATTCAGATATTTTGATTTAACCCTGTATTGAATAAATATGTATTTTGAAATAAATCTGAGTATGAATAATACAATACCGTGGTTTCCAACATATATTTAAGTTATATGTTAAGATAATTCAATTTTTATATTGTTTTATCGCATAATTCTAATATATTTGCACCGTAATTTTAAAACAGAAACGATTAAACCAAAAAGATCGGAAGTTGTTAAATAAACAAAGTATTAAAAAGTTTAAAAAAATGAAGAACAAAGTTTTAATGGGATTAGCTGCTATCGCAATGGTTGCTTTCCTTTCTAGTTGTGGCAAAGTTCCACAGGCAAAAGTTGATGCTACTAATGCAGCAATAGAAGCTGCACAGACTGCTGAAGCAGCTGTTTATGTACCCGCTGAATTTTCAGCTGTACAGGATTCAATGAAATCTATTAATGCTGCAATTGAAGTACAGAAATCAAAATTATTCAAGAAATTTGGCCCTATTGAAGTCAAATTGGACGAAACATTAGCAGCTGCTAACAAAGTAGCTACTGACGCTGCTGCTAAGAAAGATGAAGTTAAGAAAGAAGTCGAAACAACAATGACTGCTGTTAAGGCTGTTATTGAAGAGAATGGAACACTCATGAAGAAAGCTCCACGCGGAAAAGAAGGAGCTGCTGTTCTTGAAGCAATGAAAACTGATATGGCTGCTATAGAAGCTTCTGTTGCAGATGCTCAGGCTTTATATGACAAAGGAACTTACATGGATGCTCTTAATAAAATTAAAGCTGCAAGTGATAAAGCAAACGGTATAAACACCGAGCTTAAGGATGCTATCGCAAAGGTACATGGAAAAACACCAATGGCAGCAAAGAAAAAATAATTAATAAGTATTAGCTTATTTATATTAAACCCCCGGGAATTTCCCGGGGTTTTTTTTAAAGTCATCACTGGTTAAATGAGAAAGGTTTGGAGAGGGGTGCTGATCTTTACTGCGATTGCAGTTACATTACCGTTAGTTATCTTATTATTGATCCATTTTACTCCTCATCCGCCAACAGGTAAGATGGATTATGCCAGAGAACTTCTTTCAAAGGCAGAGGTTAATAAGGCCAATACTTATTCAAAAAAGCTGTTTACCGAGGCAAGGATCTTTTATGATTCTGCAATGGTGAACTGGAAAAAAGAAAATAAAAGATTTATCTATTTCAGACATTATGATAAGGTTGCCTCATTTGCAGATCTTTCAGCAAAAAAGGCAAGCCAGGCCTGCGAAAATTCTGTCAGCACTTCGGCGAATCTTAAAATAAAACTGAAACAGAAAATCGATACTTTAGATGGACTGGTAGTTCAGCTTGATCAGCTATTCAACACTTATCCCTTACCTTCTGAAATCCGTAACAGGATCTCAAAAGGTAAGATATTATTAAAAGAAGCTGAAATAGTCTATAACAAGGGTATGTATTTCCAGGCAAACAGAAAAATCACTGATTCGGAGTATCTGCTCACAGGATCATACGAAAATGCATCCACCAGTCTGAAAAACTACTTTAAGTCCTTTTCTGTCTGGAAAAGATGGGTTGATAAAACATTGAATGATTCTAAAAAAAATAATGATTATTCAATTATAATTGATAAATTTTCGCGAAAATGTTTTATTTATCTTAGTGGTTCGAGAAAATACATATTTGATGCTGAATTAGGTAAAAACTGGGTTGGAAGTAAGAGAGTAAAAGGGGATATGGCTACACCGGAAGGCATGTATAAAATAGCTAAAAAGTTTGACGGAGGTAAGACAAAATATTATAAAGCCCTCTTGCTTGACTATCCTAATGA
>DCFT01000104.1 GCA_002319885.1 Bacteroidales bacterium UBA1797 | reverse complement strand
TCCGGCAATAAAAAATGGGTTTTCAAAACACCCAGAGGAAAGTACTGGATACATGGGAAAAAAACTAATCCTGTCTGGAAAAGACCTGATTGGTCATTCGTTGAAGAGGGTTCTAAGATTCCTTCCGCTAATGATGATTCAAGGTTCGAATATGGTGTACTGGGCGATTATGCACTTACACTTGGAGATGGATACATGATACACGGTACTATTTATAAACGGTTTCTTGGCATGCCTGTAACCCATGGTTGTGTAAGACTCAACGATGCTGATCTGAAGGTCGTATACAACACACTTAATATTGGTTCGAAAGTTTATATTTTCTGATCTGAGAGAAAAAGTAAAATGGAAACTGAAATCAAGAAAAAAATCGGCGGTAAAGTAACTGTTATAGTACTGTTAAGTTTAATAGCAGTACTTATTATTTATTATTCCGTAATGTCGATGATGGGACCTGGAAGAAAACTCGACACAATAAGAAAAGAGTATAGCCTGAAAACGAAGAACAAGGATGGCATCGGCAGAAAGATTCTTAAAGATTCAGAATATCTTAAGCTGCTAAAAGAAAAAGCTTTTCTCCAGTCGGAGACTCTTATGGCAGAAACGGATTCGATCTATCTCACACTTAATATGAAAGACAGTACTGCTAATCTTGAAATCAGCGGTGTTGTTGTACACAAGGCAAAGATGACAAAAATGAGCATAAGCAGGATCTTGTCGGGTAGCGAGGATGCTATCTTATCAATGTTTTCTACTCCTCTTAATATAGCCTCTTCGATCGCCACCATAAAGAAGGAACCTGTAATGATCAAGATCGCCCCAAAAGATACATCAGAGTACAAGCCTGATATTGTGCCAGATACTACTATTGTAGAACCTGTTAATTATATTCTTCAGATGAATGAAGGAATAAGGATTTACATCTACCAGGATGAAAACGTAAAATCGAAAGACAGACTTAGCCGTTTCAGGTTCGACCTCAGCGACCGCATAAGAGACATCAGGAGTGCTTTAAAGAGAGTTGCCGTTTTAAAGGTTCCCGAGTATCATCCTTTCATAAAGATCAGACTTCCAAGAGCCGATGCCAAGATCATATACAGGGCTCTTCCGAAAAATGGTCAGATAGCAGTTTTTCTCTAATAAATCGATCCAATTCACAATCACTTGTAAAAGATTTTATTTTATCTTTATATTATTAATAAAATAATCTCTAAAACCATGAAAAAATCTTTATCTGCAATACTGCTGATTCCAGGATTTTTATTTTTCTGTCTTTTATTCGTAAGCGTGAAAACGTCAGCCCAGGACGTCTCAAAAACGTCAGCGCCCCTTCCTGATAGCGTGAATGTGATAGTTACTGCATCATGTACGCCGTGTCATACAAGCCAGGGTGGATTAATGTCCAGAACTAAGTTGAATTTTACAGAGTGGATAAATTATTCCCCTGAGAAGCAGAAGGAAAAGGCAGAAAAGATGTATTCTGAGCTCAATAAAGGTGCTATGCCTCCTAAGAAGGCAAGAGAAGCAAAACCCGAACTCATCCCGACAAGTGAACAGGTAGCGATAATTAAGAGATGGGCTGAGTCCTTTCCTTCTGATATTAAATAGCATTACCAGTTAAATTGCTTTCATACAATTTATTAATCAAACGGCGTATTTCAGAAATCAGTTTCTTCCTGAAAGAGTAAGCTTTTTTTCTTAAACCTTCGTTATATTTCAAAAATTAATGTAGGTTTGAAGACAACTCAATCAACTAAAAGTATCAGACATGGGAAGATTTACTGGCGTTATCGGAATAGTTATTATTCTGGGACTTGCATTTCTGTGGTCGAATAACCGCAAGAGAATAAATTATCGTCTTGTTATTGTGGGTTTGCTGCTGCAGATTGCTCTGGCTATCTTTATTCTGAAGGTTCCGATAGGGCGGGAGATCTTTTTCTGGCTTGGGAAAGCTATTAATAAGCTTCTTGACTTTTCTAAAGAAGGAGGGCTTTTCGTTTTTGGTGATCTCACAAAAGTTACTCAGATACTTCCTGAAGGTATTGTAAAAAGCGGAATCTTTCTTTTTATCCTTTTGCCGACAATCATTTTTGTTTGTGTTCTTGTTGCCATAGCCTATCATATTGGTCTGATGCAGAGAGTAATTGCAGTGATCGCCCGTTTTGTTCATTGGGCAATGAGAGTCAGCGGGAGCGAGGCGTTATCTAATGTTGCCAGTGCATTTGTGGGTCAGGTGGAAGCACAGATTATGATCCGACCTTATCTTTCAGGGATGACTATGTCGGAACTGCTTGCTTCTATGACAGGAAGCATGGCTTGTATTGCAGGCGGTGTAATGGCAGTTTATATTTCTATGGGTGTTCCGGCGTCATACTTGCTGGCGGCCAGTCTGATGGCAGCGCCCGGTGCACTTGTCATTGCTAAAATAGTATTTCCTGAGACTGAGGAGTCAGAAACTCAGGGAGTGGTCAAACTTGAGGTTAAAAAAGAATACTCCAACATAATGGATGCTATTTCACATGGCGCCAGCGACGGTATGAAAATATCCATAAATGTTATAGCCATGCTCATTGGCGTCATTGCACTGATCGCTCTTTTAGATGCTCTTCTTGGATATTTCGGACATTTTCTTTCATGGACAGGACTATCACTCAATGCTTTGGGGTTAAATGTAGATAATTTGCGTCTCAAAGATGTTGTAGGAGCATTTTTCAGTCTCTTCGCAATAGTAATGGGAGTTCCACCATCTGAATCGCTTCATGTCGGTTCTTTAATGGGCACGAAAATGGTAATAAACGAATTTGTTGCCTATTCGGACCTTACTCCCATGATTCATCAGGGATTGTTAAGTGCAAAATCGGTTGTAATTGCCAGTTTTGCTCTATGCGGCTTTGCTAATTTCAGTTCAATTGCTATTCAGCTTGGTGGAATTGGAGTACTTGTACCTAACCGGAAAGCTGACCTTGCCAAACTGGGTTTTAAAGCTATGCTTTGCGGTACTATGGCTTCATATATTTCTGCCTCGCTGGCCGGAATACTCTTATAGAATCCAATTTCAGCCTCTTAATGAAATCTTCAAAAGGGGCTGTTGAAAAAACCGAAATCCAAAAACCACAAGGGTCACAAATTTCTGATAGCTATTGGTATAACTCAAAGAATGCAAAGCATTTAATTACAGTGTTTTAACTTTGTGAGCTTTGTGTCCACTTTGTGTGCTTTGTGGTTAAAGAGGATATTTCCAACAGCCCAGGGATGTTACCCTGAAATGCTTAAATGAACCATTCGGGTTTTATTTATTTTCCCTCATCTCCTTCAGAAAGCAAGCTTTCTTAATTATTTTCAAGTTACATCACTGGGAGTACATGGGGGGATTACGCCCTCACTTCGTTCGGTCGTGATCC
>DCFT01000217.1 GCA_002319885.1 Bacteroidales bacterium UBA1797 | reverse complement strand
ATAAAAGACCCACCATTCACCAAATTGGATTTTCTGTTTTGTCGTAATTTATTGATATATCTTGAGTCTGAATTGCAAAAAAAACTTATGGATTTATTCTATTACAGTCTCAACCCGAATGGATTCATGATTCTTGGTACCGCTGAAAATGTAAATTCAGATGAATTAATATTTTCCAACTATGATACAAAGTTGAAAATCTACAAAAAAATAAGATCTCCCAAAGAGATTGAGAGGATGACCTTCCCAGGTAACTTTACTCCAATAAAACAGACAAAGGAAAATGTCGCAGTTATTAAAAATGACAATAACATACAGAAATTTGCTGACCAATTAATACTTCAACAGTTTGCACCGGCCAGTGTCCTTATTAATCGGGATGGTGATATTCTATATATTACCGGGAGGACAGGAAAGTATTTAGAACCCGCAGCAGGGAAAGCTAATATGAACATATATGCAATGGCTCGTGAAGGGTTACGCAATGAATTGCTGAGAGGGGTTCGAAAAGCAAAACAACGTTCTGGACTTATTCATTTAAAGAACATAAGAATAGAAAACAACGGAGTTATTCAACTTGTAAATATAACTATTCAGCCTACAGATAAACCTGAAGAATTCAGAGAAACTATCATGATAGTTTTTACTGATGTTATAGCTCTGCCCAAACACTTAAGTAAAAAATCAAATTCGGGGAAACAAATTTTCACAACTCTTGAGCAGGAACAGGAACTTGAATTTCATCAGACCCTTGAAGAGTTGCAAAATACACGTGAAGAAATGCAGACTTCGCAGGAAGAGTTAAAATCAACTAACGAGGAACTACAATCAACAAATGAAGAATTGCAATCTACCAACGAGGAACTGACTACCTCGAAGGAAGAAATGCAAAGCCTGAATGAGGAACTACATACAGTTAACATTGAGTTGCAAAACAAGGTTATTGAACTTACTGCGGTAAATAACGATATTGTAAACCTTCTCAATAGTACTGATATTGCTACTCTGTTTCTCGATAGAGAATTAAACATCCGAAGGTTTACTGACCAGGTAACTACTATAATAAAACTCCGGCTCACTGATATTGGACGTCCTTTTACAGAAATGGTCTCCGATCTGAATTATCCGGAAATAGCCGACCACGCCAGAGATGTATTGAAGACTTTAATATACAGGGAAAGCGATATTTCAGCGGACAAAAATAAATGGTTTAAAGTTCGGATTATGCCATACAGGACTTTAGATGACAGAATTGACGGTTTAGTTGTAACCTTTATAGATATTTCTGTAGCTAAAAATCTGGAAACAGAATTAAAAGAGACTATAAAAATTCTTCAGGAACATAATTTGTACAAGCCTTGAAAAAGTTACAAAAAAATTTAACCGAAGCTGGAATTCTTCGCAAAAATGCCGAGGAATTACTGAGTAAGCGTCAGTTAGATGTCATTTCACCCTATTCCGAATCTGATGCAATTAAACTAAGTCATGAGCTTGCTGTACACGAGATTGAACTTGAAATCCAGAATCAGGAACTCATTGAAGCAAAGCATAATTTAGAAAATGCTGTTGAAAAATATACCGGGTTATATGACTTTGCCCCTACCGGCTATTTAACTCTTTCAAGGGAGAGTGAAATTTTACAACTAAATTTATATGTTGCAAATTATTTGGGCAAAGATCGCAGACACTTAACAAAAAGCCTTTTTAGTTCTTTTGTCTCAAATGACACCAAACAGATATTTAATGACTTTCTCCTGGATATTTATGAATATAAGGAGAAACAATCATGTGAAGTGACCATTTATAATAAGGATGGGTTACCTCTTTTTGTTTATCTCGTTGGCATATTTAACGAATCCAGTAAGTATGCTGACATCAGTCTGGTAGATATCACCGACCGAAAACAGGCTGAGGAAAACCTCAGGAATGCCCTGGATAAACTGACCATAGCAAACAAAGAACTTGAACAGGCTTTTCGGCTCAATGATGATAAAGACCTCTTTATCTCTGCACTTGCTCATGATTTAAGGAATCCTTTTAGTGTATTATTCGGTTATACGGAACTATTGTTAGGAGATATTCATACCCTCAGTATATCTGAGATTGAACATCTTGTTGGTGAGATTTATGACTCGTCCCATAATACTTATAATTTACTAGAGGACTTGCTTAAGTGGTCAAGATTAAAAACAGGGAAATTTCCTTTTGAACCAAAAAAAATATCTTTTAAAAATATATGTGATGAGATAGTTAAAATTCTTAGTCCGGGTGCAACTACAAAAAATATATTATTTATTTGTTCTGCATCAAAAGATATAAATGTTATTGCTGATGTTGATATGCTGAAAGCCATACTCAGGAATCTTGTCTCTAACGCAATAAAGTTTACAAATACAAATGGAAAAATAAAATTGAGTGCTGAGAAGGTAAATCAGGAGATATTATTTTCTGTTTCGGACAATGGAGTTGGTATTGAACAGGAGAGATTAAGAAAGCTATTTGACATTTCACAACTCAATTCAACGGTTGGTACAGCAAATGAAAAGGGATCAGGATTTGGATTATTACTCTGTAAAGAATTTGTGGACAAACAGGGTGGTAAAATATGGGTTGAGAGCGAGATTGGTAAAGGTTCAACATTTTATTTTACTATTCCAACCACAACTTCCCGCACTATAAAAAATAATGCTTCGTCTTCTGAAGAATTAAATCTGATTACAAATCTAAAAATATTAGTTGCCGATGATAATCCGGCTTTAAGGTTTTTGCTTGGTAATCTTTTAAAAGGTTACAGTAAGGAAATTTTATATGCTGAGAATGGGGAAGAGGCTATTGAAGTGTACAAAAATAATTCTGATATCAATTTGGTATTTTTAGATTTTAATATGCCAAAATGCAATGGCTACCAGGTAGCAAGACAGATAAGGGAGTTTAATACAGATGTAATCATAATAGTGCAAACTGCTGATTCATATTCAGATGTCATACAAACAGCTGCTAAAGAATGGATAAATGATTTTTTCTTCAAGCCTTATGATAAGTCGTTCCTGAATAAATTAATTCTAAAATATTTTAGTAAGAAAGAGTAACTTATACAAAAAACATATAATATCCTCTGTTACAAACATAATTTTTTATTTACCCTCCTTCCCTTCAGAATTTATTGTGGCTGAGGTTTTACTTTTATATTTTCAATTATGTTGTCCTTTAATATTCTACCATTAATACCATAAAGTTGATACCTGAGATTCTTAACCTCATAATTCTTAATGCTTAATTTAATGAAGTCTGTTGCAGGATCCGGGAAGGCAACAATTTCTAGAGAAACATCTTTAACTTCTTTGATTCCTGGTACTATGGACATTTAATATGGTTGTTGTACGCCTTGTTCGGAAGAACCATTTGTCCCGGTGTTTTTGGAACAGGCAATTTGTCCAACTGTATTACTCACCGTTCCTCCGCTTCCTGAAGCATTACCACCAGAGGTTATTACGATATGCTATACCTGTAGTACAGCCAATCCAAAGTAAAGCAAAAATGCTACACAAGATATTAATCTTTTCCTAATGCTATATTTAAATAATCTGTTATTGCAATATCTATCTTCTTACTGGCTTTTATTGTATTAATTATAATGTTACAATGATTTGAAGCAATTCCTCTTTTGTTATTCCAAGTTTAGAACCAAGAATTTCAATCATTTCTTTTTCTTTTCCTTCATTGAAGCATAGATCTTTTTCAGAAAGGTTTTTATATTTCTTTTTGAGTTTTTCTTTCTTAATGTTCCAATATCCGGTTGCTTTAGTATTCATGTTATCTGACTATAAAATGTATTGCATTGAAAGATAGTTTAAACTAATCTCATTATAATTAGACAATTTATTGACTTATTAACACTTGCCCTAAAAAAATGAACACTACATTAATCACTTAAGTATCAGAAGAAAAAATTGAAGACGATGAAATTAAAATGTTCATATCAGATTTCATTTTGAAACAGCTGATATCGGAATCACACTAAATCTTAAGGCAGGGAATAAAATACAAGGAAGGTTTTTGGACCATGAGGTTAAAACAAGTAAGATCAATAACATAAAATTAATACCAATAAGTGAACATGAATTTTTTATTAATAGTCATCAAAATGGTGGTATGCAAGATTTAAAAATAACTACATATAATACTGGATTAATCTTAACAGATGGTTCCGTGGTTTTTGGTAAAAGCCTAGTTAGCGCCGCTGCCTGATATGGTTCAGGAGCAAGTGTAAAAGCCAATTGTGCTGATCATAATTGGCCTGATCATTTTGGCTGCCTTTGACCGGAGTTAGAATACTTGTGTGGTGATGTATCTGATTTGATAAAATCATTTACTAATATCAACGGAGTTTGTATCTTCACATTTTAAAATTAAGAATCTGAAACAACATGAAAAAACTAATTCTTCTCATTATTACTGTCATTCTGCCCTTAGCTCTGTATTCGCAGCAAAAAGGGTTTAAACTCAACGACCAGGAGTATTTTGAAAATGGTGGCGTCAACGTGATGGCCTTTCAAGACATATATCCTGAGGGTCACCAGGGAGGTGTTGTAGTAATAATGCACGGCATGAGAATAGCCACAAATGGCGACCTGAGGCTCGATGAAACGCCAGGTCAGTGGCAGCCTATACCGAAACAGAAGAAAAGAATTGCTGATAAGGCAGACAATGTGATCACTGCATACCTGACATATCCCGATTCCGCAATCAATGGTAAGGGATACAATCCTGTCTTTTATCCCGATCTTTATTTTAATTATACGGTTACAACCCGTGCCCTTGGCGCTTCTATTGTTGTAACTGTTGATCTTGACCGCCCCATTCCAGAGGAATTTGCAGAAAAGGTGGGATTTAACATGGAACTCTTCCCGGGTGAACTATTTGGAAAGACCTGGATACTCGGGAATAAATCGGGAATCTTCCCCCGTCAGGCCAATGGCCCTGGCATGTACGATAAAAATGGGAAACTGGTTTCCGCCCAACCAATGGCTGCAGGAAAACAACTCACCGTTGCTCCTGAAGATCAGATGATGAGGTTAACAATCAGTTCATCAGGATCAGATCTTCAGCTTATCGATGGCCGTTATATGCATAATAACGGATGGTTCGTAGTAAGGTCGCTCGTTACACCCGGGGTCACGAAAAAAGCAATAGAATGGACTATTACGCCTAATTCGATCAGCAACTGGACCAGCGATCCGGTAATTCATGTATCGCAGATAGGATACCGCTCCTTACAGCAGAAATATGCACTGATTGAACTTGATAAAAACGACAGTAAAAGATCAGATCCTGAACTCGTAAGAATCAGCCCTGACGGAGAGTCCGAAGTAGTAAAGTCCGCTAAACCGGATCAATGGGGCAGGTTTTTAAGATACGATTACCTGAAATTCGACTTTACGTCTGTTGAAAAGGAGGGTCTTTACAAGATTCGCTATGGAAATTTTGAATCACAACCCTTCAGAATCGCTGAAGATGTTTATAAGCGCAATGTTTGGCAGCCAACTCTCGAGTATTTTCTGCCGGTACAGATGTGTCACATGCGCGTTAATGAAAAATACCGGGTATGGCATGGTCTGTGTCACATGGACGATGCACTGATGGCCCCGACAGATAGAAACCATTTCGATGGATATTTACAGGGCCCATCGACTTTAACAAAATTTAAATCTGGTGAACATGTCCCGGGCCTCAACATCGGGGGCTGGCACGATGCCGGCGATTATGATCTCAGGGTTGAATCACAGAGCGGGGAGGTTTATATTCTTGCTCAGATATATGAGGCCTTTGGAATCAGGTATGATGAAACATCAGTTGACCAAAATACACATATAGTTGAAATTCACCAGCCAGATGGGAAGCCTGACATACTACAGCAAATAGAACATGGAGCTTTATCTGTTGTAGGAGGTTACAGAAATATGGGTAGGCTATACCGGGGCATCATCAGCCCCACTCTAAGGCAATATGTGATGCTTGGCGATGGTGCTAACCAGACCGACGGACTGGTTGGAAAACCAGAACAGCCCGATGACAGGTGGGTCTTTACTGAGGAAAATCCCTCAAGAGAACTTACAACCGCAGCTCACCTGGCAGCTGCCTCCAGGGTACTTAAAGGATTCAACGATACACTCAGTATTCAATGCCTTGAAGTAGCTGAAAGTATTTACAACCTCGACCGTACCATCAGTGGACGATCAATATCATCAAAAATACATGCTGCAATGGAACTGTACCTCACCACAGGAAAGACTGTCTACAGGGATTATGTCGTTAATAATGAGTTGTATATAATAAAAGAGATAAGAAGTCTTGCATGGCTCATTGGTCCTTATCTTACACAGTTAGGAAATGAAGGTTTTACACGTTCGATAAGGGAGGCTGTAAAACCGCTCTCATCAGAAATAATTAAACAGGGAGCAGAGACGCCCTTTGGGGTGCCTTACCGCCCATATATCTGGGGAGCGGGATGGAATATCCAGAGCTTTGGAGTAAGACAGTATTTTCTGCACAAGGCTTTTCCCGACATTTTTCCTGCTGATTATATCTTCAATGCACTAAATTTCATTCTTGGAGTTCATCCAGGGGTAAATACAGCTTCCTTCGCTTCGGGAGTGGGTGTTAAGTCGACGACAATCGCCTATGGTGTGAACAGGGCCGACTGGTCATATATTCCTGGCGGGGTTTCTTCGGGAACGGCTCTCATCCGGCCCGATTTTCCCGAATTGCTCGACTGGCCGTACTTGTGGCAGCAACAGGAATATGTGATGGGAGGAGGCGCGACAAATTTCATGTTTCTCGTACTTGCAGCAGATCAGCTGCTTGAAAAATAAGAAAAAAACAAACTTTCATCGCAATGAAAAAACAAAGCCCTTCCGCTGTCGCGGAAAGGCTTTTTCATTTGTCGGGGTGAG
>DCFT01000032.1:43456-74495 GCA_002319885.1 Bacteroidales bacterium UBA1797 | reverse complement strand
ATCAACAAGACGGGAAACCTTCCAATGTAAAATATGCTGAAAACAAGATCCGGCTAAGTTTCTTTCCCGAAGGGGGGTCCCTTGTAGACAATGTCGCTTCAATAGTTGCTTTTAAGGCTGTAAATTATCTTGGCAAAGGATGCGATGTCTCGGGTAAGATCTATTCGTCAGCCGGTGATCTGATTACTGCTTTCAGATCCACCCACCTTGGCATGGGCTCTTTTTTCCTAAGACCAGTGCCTGGCCTGAGTTATTATTCCGTTTTCAGGGGAGCCGACAGTATTGATATCAGGGTTGCATTGCCAGCCAGTTTTTCAACCGGAGCTACATTAGGTGTATCAACAAATCAGAATAATGAGTTGTTAATTACTACCAAGACTAACACTCAAACACTGTCTCTCGTTTCCGGACATGACCTGTTACTTAGTTTTTCCACCCGAAATGAGGTTATTAATACAATACATTATAAAATTAAATCTCCTGTTACAAATTTTGTTCTGCCAACCGATGATCTCCCTGATGGAATTCTGATGCTAACGCTTTCTGCCCCGGAGGATCTTCCTCTCTCTGAAAGACTTATTTATATTCATCGGAAGGCTCCTGTGGATATTCAGATTAAAACAGACAAACTCATATACAACAAGAGAGAACCAGTTGCTCTTAAAATTTCCCTTTCCGGAGATTCAACGATTGAAAGAATGGGAAATATCTCATTAGCTGTGGTTGATAAAAACTTCACAGATAAAACATCTGATTTCCCCAGAAACATATCATCGTGGTTTCTGCTTGAATCAGATGTTCATGGATTTGTTGAAGACCCGTCATATTATTTTGATCCTTTAAATCCTGACAGATTCAGAGATCTGGATCTTCTGCTTCGTACCCAGGGTTGGCGTGATTTCGCCTGGAAATACGATACAGCATATTTCCCTCCTGAGAATGGGTTTACAATTTCCGGGAAATTAAGAAGGAATTATTTCAACAAACCTGTTGAAGGTTCAAGGGTAAGTGTTGGAATTTTCGGGAGAAATCGTGCATTTTTAACATCAGTTCCGGTTGACTCCACAGGGAGATTCAGATTGTCAGGCATTGATATTACAGATACTGCAAGATTAATTGTTACCGGAATCGGTAAAAAAGATCGTCTGAAGGGGTTAATTATTTTAGATTCTACTACTTACAAGCCGGCAAAAATACCGGAAATTATATCATCAATATTAATCCTGCCTGAAAATAATCTGGAAAAATTAAGAACTTATTATGAAATTAAAGAGGCTATAAAGAAAAAATATAAACTCTCTGATACTATAAGTCTTGGGGAAGTAAAAATAATATCTGAACTACCCAAAGATCCTCAAATTACCAAAGTGGAAAACAGCCGGTCATATTATGGGAAACCTGATAATGAGATAATAATTACAGAGCAAATGTTAAACTACTCCGATGTACCTTCACTAATGAGAGGGAAAGTACCGGGCGTTGAGGTTTCAGGTTCGTATCCGGACTACCAGATCGTGATCCGTGGAATACATACCCTAAAGGGCAATGGGAGGCCGCTTATCCTTATTGATGGGATGAGAAGTTCCTTTGATGAACTGATCTCAATTCCAGTCAATTTTATCGACCGGATTGACTTATTAAAATCAGCCGGCACAACATCCGTTTTCGGGTTACAGGGAACAAATGGAGTTATCAACCTGATAACCAAAGCAGGTGGAGTAGGCGCCTATATACCTGTAAATTATGCAGTAAATCTCAAAGTTACGGGCTATAATGCTTCGCGGATTTTCTATTCTCCACAGCATCTCTCAGATTCAGATTCAGCATTTAATCCTGATCTGAGAACCACTCTTCTCTGGAAGCCGGATATAAATCTTGAGGGGAATAAAATAATCCTTCTGAATTATTTCAATGGAGATAATTCATCATCTTTCAGAATTATCGCTGAGGGAATTACCACTTCAGGACTTCCGGTAACCGGAGCAGCGGAATACGAGGTCAGATAGTATTTAAACCATGAAAAACAATTTTTTATTTAGTTTACTGATAGATCCGATAACCCGCGATCCATTAATTTACGATAGCGATACTGATATATTATTTAGTAGGGATTCGGGACATAAATACCCCATTATTGAGTCTGTCCCGAAAATAATTAATGATGAAGACAAATCGGTTGAAACGTCCGCTCTGCATAAAGAGTTTAATACAATTTTTAGATACATAAATCATTACAACTTAGACGCTGAAAGTTTTGACTATTCTGAGAAGAATTTATCAGGAGTCATAAAAAATGAATTCAGACGCCTTCGTGAATCAATTATAAGAGAAATATCAGACGAGATGAATATTATTCTTGATGTTGGCTGTGGCAATGGCTGGGTATCAAAAGAACTGGTCCCATCAGGAAAGAAAGTAATTTCAATGGATATTTCATCGGTTAACCCAATTAACGCCCTTAAACAAGTACAGCATGAAAATCATGCAGGTTTGATTGCGGATGCGTTTAATCTTCCTATAAAAGAAAACTCAATTGATTGTATTATTGCATCCGAAATTCTTGAACATGTCCCTGACCCGAAAATATTTATCAGCAAGTTAGTTGCATTGTTAAAAAACAACGGTGCCCTTATTATCACAACGCCTTATAATGAAATCATAGAATACAATCTTTGTGTTCATTGCAATAAGCCCACTCCCCGATTTGCCCATCTCCATTCTTTTAATGAAGATAATATTATACAATTCGTACCAATGACCGGGGTAACCTGGACAAGCAAAAAATTCTCTGATAAAATCCTTTCTAAAATCAGATCACACATCATCTTGAAATACTTACCATTCAGGTGTTGGGAGGTTTTTGATAATCTTTTTAATAAACTATTTAACAAACCAACCCGATTAAAATTCGTCATAAGAAAAATGCAATGAGTTTAAATTCCTGAAATCAACAGCATGGTTATTGGAATATAACTTCCAATTGCAAAATTTTGAATAATTATGTCTGATCCGGTAACATTCAATAAATCTTTGATTGCACCATGCGGTATGAATTGCGGAACCTGCATTGCGTATCTCAGACCCAAAAACAATTGCACAGGTTGCCGGATTGAATCTCCCGACAAAAGGAACACCCGGTTAATGTGCATCGTAAAAAACTGCAGTAAACTAACAGTGACAACTTCAAAATTCTGCTTTGAATGCGATAAATTCCCCTGCAAAAGAATAAATCAGCTTGATAAGCGATACAGGTTAAAATACAGAATAAGTTTCATAGAAAATCTGACTATGATAAGAGATAATGGGATTGACTGTTTCCTTGAATTTGAATCTATACGAAGGACTTGTCCGAATTGCGGGTCAGTATTAAGCGTTCACCGTGGTACCTGCCTGTCGTGCAAATATGAGATAAAAGACAAATTTTAATTCTGCTGTCCCGGTTAATCATTTTTCCCCGAAAAATAAGGATCCCCTGCTCTCTTCACTTATTGGGTCACATAATCGTCAGCCCGCTCAGATCTGTTAAGCATTTATAAGTCAAATATTGGACAAGTCTGATATTAATGTAACTTTTCAGGTAAGTTATGCAACTTACTAATATAAGATATCAAGGTAACTGTGGATACACAAAAAGAAATAGAATTCATCGCTCTTTACGAACCCGTTCATAATCAGCTAAGTAAGTTCTGTCGCGCAATTTCAGGTAATCCGGAAGATGGGAAGGATTTATTGCAGGATACTGTACTTAATAGTCTGGAAGGATTTCACAGAATCAAAGACAAAACTGTGTTTAAAACATATCTGTTCAGTGTGGCAGGCAATTTGCAAAAAATGAAACGACGGAGGCTCAAATTTAAGGCTGAATTTAATGAAACAGAGATTAATCAGATTATGGATTTTGGTCAGGATCAGGAGTCTCTGACTGATTTTAAGATTGTCTATGAGAAAATTCTTTCATTACCTGAAAGAATGTCTGAAGCATTAATACTCTATCATATTTCAGATTTATCACTGGTAGAAATACAGAAAATCCAGGGAGGAAGTATATCGGGTGTTAAGCTGCGACTGAAAAGGGGAAGGGAAAAATTATTATCTCTTCTGAATACGAAAAAGCAAATGAAAGTAGCTGTAATGCTTTTAACCCTTTAAAAGTTCATATATGGAAAAATCTTTTACACATCAGGATATAGATAGATTCTTTAACAATTTCAGAAATTTATCAAATGAATATAATTTAGAAAAGGTGCACCAACTGTTAAATAATCCGAATGCCAGGGCCCGGTATAAGGTAAAATTAAATCACAAACCTTTTAATTTTATAATCATGACAGGTGTAATTATCGCAGGGTTAAGTGCCCTCTTATATTGGTCGAGTCCCCAGGAAGCAAATAGTGATGAGCTGTATTCATTTAAGAAACCAGGAATGATAACAAAAGTTGCCATTGCTTCAGATCCAGCCTCAGGAACTACAACAGCTTTGAATAAACTCAAAATTGAACCAAAAGCTGTTAAACCAAAGCTAATTGTTAAAAAAAATAACATCAATCCGCTCACGATTGTTCCGGTAATTGAGCCAAAAGCTTACGATACAATTAAAAAATATGATCCCGAATCCTGTGCATGGACACCTGATACTATTATCGACAAAAGTTTATTGATGTTGGAACTGTCTGATAAGGAATTGAGTGCTATCGGAATAGCAAGAAACGGGGACGCCTTTTTTTATCACAATATTATTGAAGGACAATATGACTTGTCCCTGACAAGTCATCCTGAATGGATTCCTGAAGAAGAAAGAATTACCACATTTAACAAGTTCTTTGTTGCATATGTAACAAATTCTCAATTCGAACCGGAAGGATCAGGAAAGTTTTACTCCTCAATGGATACACTGATCCCAGTATCAATGCACGATAATGCTGGTCTCATCTTATGGTTTACTCCCAACGAAAGTATTTTCAGTTTACTACCCGATCGCTATAACTATCTAAAATCTACCTGTACAAATTTAATTTGTCTTAAGAAAAAATATCCGCAAAGGACTTTTACAAATTATCTTGAAAATGGAGTTGAACGAGTCCTGGACCCTATTAATGTATTGAATTTAAATAAGGAAGATCTTCAGAAAATCGGAGTTAAAATAGATAGTGAAGGTGTGATCTTTCAAACAATAAATAAAAAGTACACCTTAAAAATTGGCAAACACGGAACCTATTCAGCTGGAAACGATGAAGATTCAAATGTGTTTCCTCCAAATCCTTATCCAGTTTTAATGACTGACACTTTGGGACGAAGGCTATATATCGAAGGAAGCATATCAAATATAGATACTGTCTCAAAGATCATGAATATTCTGGTCCCTGTCAGGATGAATCTGAACGAATTTGTTTCCCAAAATCAGGAAACAATCATTTGCTGGTATTATCCTACTCAGGAGTTTTTAAATGCATTACCCGAAAAAACAGGCAAAGAACTAAAATCCGAGCTTTTATATATAAGAGATGATGCAAAAGCGAAGTCACCATTTTGCAACTATTTTGAAGTGTGCAAGTCATCTTTGAAGCTTGATAATTTTAAACTTTATCCCAATCCGGCGAGCTACTCGGTATCTATAGAATTTGAAAATCCTGAAGAAGTTATTGGGTCAATATCGATAATCAATATGGCGGGATTAAAACTAAGGCAACTATTACCAGATATAAGATTTTCAGCGGGTCATAATTATTATCAAATGAACTTATCAGGCATCAGTCCGGGGATATATCTGATTTCAGTAAACACAAAAAGAGGTTTTAAGACTCAAAGACTAATTGTTTCCCGGTAGCAGGTTCACTGAAAGTAATTTGAGTTACATATTATTATTTAGTCTGTCTTTTTTGATAAAGCAATACTCTTTCACATAAATCACGAAGTATTTAATACTAATTTATATTTTTGTATATTAGCAAGTTAGGCTATCCATTCTATAATAATATTTTTTATAAACGTATATTTCAGTTATTTATTTGCCTTTTTAGTTGCATAACTGGTTTATACGTTATATCTTTGTAAAAACAGTTTAATCATGAAAAAGCTTACCCGAAAAGAAGAAGAGGCAATGAAGATCCTTTGGAAAGCCAGAAAAGGATTTATCAAAGAACTGATAGATCTTCATCCTGACCCAAAACCGCTTTATACAACCTTCTCGTCAGTAATTCGCGGACTCGAAGAAAAAGGTTTTATAGACCACAAAGCATATGGCAAAAACCATGAGTATTACCCACTGATTAAAAAAGAGGAATACAAAAAAATGTTCATGAAAGAAGTTGTAAGTGACTACTTTGGGTCATCTTACAAAAATGTTGTTTCATTTTTTGTTAATGAAAACAATTTGAGTACTGAAGACTTGAAAAAACTAATTGAAATCATCGAGAAAGGGAAGAAAAATGGATAACCTGTTTCTATATTTGATAAAGGTATCAACCGGGATAGCACTTTTTTACCTGTGTTATATTCTTTTCTTCAGCAGGGACACTTTCTACCTGAGAAACAGGATATTTCTCACGGCGATCCTGATACTCTCGGTACTGATTCCTTCTCTGAATGTTTCTAGTTTTTCAGGCAATGATTCCACATTGAGGGCCAAAAATGTAATGAATGATATTATTTTATCAGGGACCTCTTTAGGAGCGACTGTATCAGAAAAAATAACCTCCTTTGACTTTATAAATTTACTTACCTGGATTTACTTTTTAATATCAGGTCTTTTTCTGTTAAGAGTGTTAATCAGCGTCATAAGAACAATTATAATTATCAGGCAAGGTACTTTAATAGATGCCGGCTTCCCGAAAGTTGTTGAATCTGAATCTGACCATCCTCCATTTTCTTTCTTTCCATATATAGTTATTCCCAAAAAGTTCCGGAACCGTGGGGACTATTCCGAGATATTGGCACATGAGAATGCACATATCACACAAGGACATACTTTTGACCTTCTTTTTGTTGAACTGTTTATTTCCATATTATGGTTTAATCCTTTTATCTGGTTAATTAGAAGGTCAATAGTATTAAATCATGAATACCTCGCAGATAATGTTTCGTTAAAAGGTTCATCCAACATTAAAGAATATCAGTATAAACTTCTGAATATTCCAACAGGCCTTATGAATGCCCCGTTAGCCCATAATTTTTCAAGTTTAATTAAAAACCGAATTGTCATGATCAACAAAAGACCAACTCAAAGTTATGCTGCACTTAAGAGTATTATTATTATTCCGGTGGCGGCTCTACTGTTAGTAATGTTTTCATTCAAACCAGAGTCCTATACAAAGAATAATGGCTATCAGGAAACATTATTCTCTAAATCTTCAGAATCTGAGATTTTAAAATTTCTGGCTATGAATACAGCCTATCCTCAGACAGCTAAAAATTCTTATGATACTGGGAAAGTTTATGTAGTGGTAAAAATGAAAAAAGGTGGTATTGTAAAAGAATGTAAAGCTTTTACTGAGAGAAAAGATATCAGTGTTCCAGTTTTGAATGAAGTTGATATTGTTGGTTATAAACCTTCCACCGGGCAAAAAGAAACCGGAAATGAAAAAACAAAAGGGAATGAACATTTAGCCTTAAGAAATGAATGTCTGCGCATTTCTAAAAAATTACCTGAAACTAATATACCTGAGTGGAAAAATAAGGATATGGAATTTGCGCTTGAATTTAAATTTATACTCAAATAATTCAGAAACATGATTTAGCGTAAATACCAGATCTTCAGGATATCTATAAGAGGCTGTCCCAAAAGAAGAAATCAATTAACCACAAATCGAAGCGATGCGAAGATCCCGACAGAAGCGTTTGGAGGGCATAAAATAAATTCACAAGGTGGGCACAAAGATTAAATATCACGAAATTCTCTTTGTGCCCTTTGCATCTGCTTTGTGTACCCTGCCTACACTACCGGCAGGCAGGTTTGCGGTTAAAAGTAACTTTTGAGACAGCCTCTATTGATTTATATTGGCTGCAAACCTTAATATCAGTATAGGATATATGTGTTTTAATTACATTCAGAAAATCCTAAAAAATAAAACTGTTTCAGGTCATGATTCATTCTTAATAGGCAGTGCGAAATAACCCGGTATGAGCTATAAGAAATGAGTAATTCACTAACCTGGTCTGTCATATTAAGGTTCAGAAAATCAATATAAAAACCAGCATATAGCTCAAGTGGAATTATTTATTATCTAACAATTAATATATAGTTTATATAAATTAATGTTTACAAAATATTTTGTAAATTCACAATAACAATTTGTTATGTTCTGGTGTTATAAGACCATCATTCAGCAGGTTTAGTATGAGATCCCGAATAGCATTTTCTGTATTTGTCTTAATTTTAATAAGTTGCCAGCCATCTAAAAAAAAAGTTGTTGAAGTTGAATTTAATATTGACAAAGAGTTATTGTCAGATAGCTCATTTGTATCAAAAGCCGGATTTAGGATTAATCCTCCAAAAAATTGGGTGAAAACTGAAAGTTACAACTCAGAACTGCAGAAGAGAATCCTTTATCGCCTGGATAATAAATTGCTGGCAATCTATAAATCTGATTCAACAAATTGCGCATTAATCATTTCAGAATTACCGGAAACGAACTTTGATAACATAAAACGAGTTTATCAAAAAACAAATTCCGACATAAAACAAGATCCTATCTGGACAAAAGTTCAAACTTCCTTATTTAGCTATAAAAAGTATGAAGTTATCCAGATTGTTTCTCAAAATTCAGAACTGATAATTTTTAAATTGTTTATTCATCGACTGTCCGAACTTTATGAACTTGATTATGTTATACCTCGAAATGAAATAAATATTTATATGCAATCTGTAGAATCCTCAATAGGATCCCTTGAATAAGTTTAATCTAAAAAATTTAAGCTATGAAAACAAAAAAATCATTATTGGCAATTTTTCTTCTTGCTTTTCTCCTTTCATCGTGCATGACTCTTACTCATGTTGTTGGAAATGGTGCATCTTCTAATGTAAGTACTGAAAAAAAACAATGGTACGCACTTTGGGGGTTAGTGCCTATAAATACTGTTGACTCTAAAGCAATGGCTGGCGGAGCTACTAATTATACAATAAAATCACAGGAAACTTTTATTGACTTAATTATATCTGCGTTTACCGGTATTGTGACTGTAAATGTTCAAACTGTTTCAGTTACAAAGTGATAACCAATTGAGGATTGCAGATTGTTTTAGATTAAAATCAGAAGGTCATTTGGGATTTCCATGAAAGATGAATTAATCAGAAATGTTAAAAACGACAGGTTTGCAAAATACATAGGCATAGACCTTCTGGAGGTCAGTGAAGGTTTTGCTGTTACAGAAATGATTTTGAATGAAAACCATCTTAATGGTGTCAACCTGATTCAGGGTGGTGTAATATTTACCTTAGCTGATTATGCTTTTGCTGCCGCTTCAAATTCAGCTGGATTTGCAACCATCGGAATCAATGTAAATATTACTTATTATAAAACACCTGCTGGTAAAAAGCTAAGAGCTGTTGCTAAAGAAATAAGCTCTCAGAACAGAATATGTGGTTACAAAGTAGACGTTCTGGATGAAGACGGCTCACTGGTTGCATGCTTTAATGGATTAGGATACAGAAAAATATAATTTCAATATTCTCTCTTTTATCATCTACAGTATTCCTAAATCATGAATCATAACTCATAAAATGAACGAAATTGGAAAAACTCCATTAATAATACCGGCACAACTGTAAGGAGTATACGAAGGCGCTACATCAAGAGCTAAAGTATGATCAGTTTCAAAATCACAAACATTTTTGTCTGTTTTTTAAAACATTCTTAATTTTACCAGGTTATATCCTTTTATAAAAATCAGATAATATGAAACGTCGTGATTTTATAAAAACAACTGCCGTCATAGCGCCGGCTCTTAGCTTCTTCCCTCCTGATCTTTCATCTATTACAAGGGAAACAGTTACAGGAAAACTTGAAAAGAGATCGCTGGGCAAGACCGGAGAGATGCTGTCAATTCTCGGATTCGGAGGAATAGTTGTCATGAATGTAACACCTGAAGAGGCGTCATCATCAGTTAAGCTGGCAATAGATGGGGGGGTCAATTATTTTGATATTTCGCCGTCATATGGAGATGCAGAGATTAAGCTTGGTCCTGCACTGGAGCCATACCGGAAAAATATTTTTCTTTCATGTAAAACCGATGGACGTAACAGGGAAGATTCGCGGAAAGAACTAGAACAATCTCTTAAGAATCTGAAGACGGATTATTTAGATCTTTATCAGTTACATGCAGTTACGAAACTTGATGAAGTTAAAACCATTCTGGGAAAAGGAGGGGCGATTGAAACATGCCTGGAAGCGAGGAAAGAGGGGAAGATCCGGTTTATTGGATTTTCAGCTCATTCGGTAGAAGCTGCCACTGCTTTGATTAATGGTTTCGATTTCGATACAATTATGTTTCCCTTTAATTTATTTTCCTGGTATGCCGGGAACTTTGGTCCGCAGGTTCTTGCACTGGCACAGCAAAAGAAAATGGGAATAATTGCCTTGAAAACAATGGCAAAAGGACCATGGCCAAAGGATGCTGACCATTCAAAATATCAAAAATGCTGGTACGAGCCGTTTACAGATAAGGAAGACATTCTTGCCGGATTGCGTTTTACATTATCTCATCCTGTTACAAGTGCAATACCTCCCGGAGAACCTGAACTGTTCAGGACTGCCCTGACCCTAAGAGATCGGATCAAACCACTGAAAAAGGAGGAGGTTGAAATGTTAAAAGAGAAAGCACTTAAGGGCAATCCACTCTTTAAATACCCCTCCCGCACACCAGTATAATATTGACTAACCCTATAAAAACCTATGCCGAACCCGAAATCAAATTCTTTCTGTAATTTTGCAGGTCCATTTTAAAAATCAAAATTATGAAATCTGGTTTGAATGCATGGCCTGTAATATTTCTTTTGCTCTTTTCAAATTGTATACAGGCTCAAAAAGGAACAATGGCTGAGAAGCTTATGACTGCACTTAAAAGTAAGGACCTCAAAAATTCCATGATATTGGTGCAAAATGTTGATTCCGTTAACTATAAGGACAAAGATAACTCCACTCTTTTAATACAGGCTTCATTGACTGGTTATCCGGAAGTAGTAAGTGTATTGCTGGATAAAGGTGCAGACATTGATTGGCAGGCAAATAGTGGTGTTACTGCTCTGATGGTTGCTTCACATGAGGGACATGCAGATGTGGTAAAGATCTTATTGGACAGAGGAGCTAAGATGGATCTGCAGGCAAATAATGGCGGAACTGCACTGATGAAGGCATCGCAAGAGGGACACAGAGAAGTGGTAATGATGTTGCTTGACAAAGGAGCAGATTCAAAAATTAAATCGAAAAAAGGAAAAACCGCATATGATTATGCAGATTCCTACTCAAAAAATAAGGAAATCCGTGCGATGCTTCTCAAAGCCATGAAAAAGAAATGATTCATGTTTGTTTTAAAGCTTTAAATAGACCTTAATTCGTTGACCCTATTCAGGAATAATGATATATGATTGTAGTAGAGACGCCCAAATTGGGCGTCTCTGCATTATTTGACAGAACTGCGCAGCCTGGACCAGAAGCGGGCCGTATATTATAAAAGAGCCCGCTTAATAAGCAGGCTTTGTTTGTTGACCCACCTGGGCTCGAACCAGGACTCTTCAGAACCAAAATCTGACGTGTTGCCAATTACACCATGGGTCAATTTTCAACGAAATGAGCTGCAAAATTAGAAATTTTTTTCAAAAGCGATCATCAACAAAAAAAATTGATGAACCAAAGCAAATACAAACTATGATAGTTATAATAATATCTTCTCATACCTGGCTTTGTTCATTTCATCCACCTCTACCACAAGAAAAGGACATTCAACCAACGACCGGAGAATAAATCCCAACTCACACATATCCTCATCACCATGTTCATAATACCATATAACATTTGCATTCTTCACAATCTCTTTCATTTCCGACAACTCTCTGAGTATTGTAAAAATCCATTTAATAGAACTTGTATTAATATATTCAAAACCCAGTTCAATTTTTGACCTTCCGGTATAATTCTTTGCATATTGTGATATCCATTCCTGTACAGGCCGATAAAAATCATTGGGGTTTTCAGGGATCGACCTCCCCATAATAAAAATCCTCCCCTGTTCCAGAATTATCCAGGGTGTTCTCTTTGTAGGATTACTTTTAAAACTATCTGGATACATATTTTAATCTATCGGATATAATCACCTGTTTTTCATGCAAATATACGCAGGAATGACAAATTTAGTATCAATTCCGCAATTCATTTTAAACAGGAATCCGTAAAATTAGAAAAAGGTGGGTATTATCCAAATGTTAAAGCGTTACATTCTGATTAAAAAGTGTCAGATCATTCTCTTCCCATAGGGTGGGATGTTCCTCTTCAAACCTTTTCAAAATAGCCTTCATGATTGTCTCGCGAAGAAATTCGGATTTGTTTTTTACGCGGTACCGGTTACAATAGATGCCCAGGGCCCTCATTTCTCTGCTGTTGAGCATAAGTGAAAGACGATTAGTACGCTTTAAACGGTCTTCCTTATAAATCGAATGTCTCACATTCAATAGTTTTGAATCAGACACCTAAATTAAAAAAACAGATTATCAGGAGACTAACAGCAAAAAATAGTTTTTAACATAAAAAATTCAGTCAGTCTATATTTAATTGAGTGACTGCAATATATGCTATTGACAACTTTTAAATACACTCTGCTTAGGCAGAGATGCCATGATTGCATAGAGACGCAAGGATTGTTTAGCGTCCTGAGACGCATGTAATGAATAAAGACGCCAGTATTGTGTAGAGTGTAGAGACGACCAAAATGGGCTTCTCTACAATGTTATATCTGTTTATTTCTGAAACCGGTTCATTGCATTCAGGTCTGCAAATGCCTCTTTCAACCTGGCAATAAACGTCTCTTCACCCTTTCTAAGCCAGACCCTGGGGTCATAATACTTTTTATTTGGCTTATCGCTTCCTTCCGGATTACCGATCTGGCTCTGAAGGTATCCCTGTTTTTCTTTTGAATATTTATTTATACCATCCCAAAAAGCCCATTGCATATCAGTGTCAAGATTCATTTTTACAGCTCCATAGCGAATGGCCTCAGTAATGAGATGTTTTTCTGATCCTGATCCTCCGTGAAATACAAAATTTACAGGATTCGGGCCTGTTTTGAATTTTTTAATTATATAATCCTGCGAATTCTTCAGAATAATTGGTTTGAGTTCCACATTACCAGGTTTATAGACACCATGAACATTGCCAAATGATGCTGCAATTGTGAACATATTACTTACCTTGAGAAGCTTTTCATAGGCATAGGCTACATCTTCAGGTTGAGTGTATAAACGAGAACTGTCCACACCTGAATGATCAACGCCGTCTTCTTCTCCTCCTGTAACACCAAGTTCAATCTCGAGAGTCATTCCAATTTTGCTCATTCTATCGAGATACTTTTTGCATGTTTCAATATTCTCCTTCAATGGTTCTTCAGAGAGATCGAGCATATGAGAAGAGAAAAGCGGTCTGTCATTGGTTTCAAAAAACTCCTCACCAGCATCCAGTAATGCGTCAATCCATGGCAGAAGTTTACGCGATGCATGATCCGTATGCAGAATTACCGGAATGCCATAATAATCAGCGACATTATGAACGTGAAGCGCCCCGGATATTGCGCCGGCTATTGCACCAACCTGATTTTCTTTAGGCAAACCCTGACCGGCAAAAAAGTGTGCGCCTCCGTTTGAAAACTGAATAATGACCGGGGAATTCACCGTCTTTGCAGTTTCCAACACAGCATTCGCAGAATTTGTACCCACAACATTTACTGCAGGAATTGCAAAATCATTCCTGTTTGCAAAGTCAAAAAGTGACTTAACATCATCTCCGAATATCACTCCCGGCTCCAGATTTAATCCCTTATTAGCCATAATATTATGTATTAATTAGTTAAAACAATGTCTGTTATAGATACAAATATAATTATATTTTAACCCAGTATGAAACAAATAACATGGCAAGAACTTAATAATTATTTTTTGCATTAGCTGTGATTAGCTCTGTCCGTAATTTTTTTATGACAGAATTAATTAGCCCACTGACAAACAGTTTCAAAATATTCATCAGACTTAATTAACACTTTTGAAAAAAAAATTTATTCTCTCTGAGATATTAATTATCTTCGTAACTTTATTTTTAAAAGATTTCTATTCTGATAATTATCAAATAAAATTTAGATACTTAACCATTTATGTAGAATAATTATGACCTTATTCAAGAAAGGTTGTCTTTAAACCAAATATTTAAATATGAAAAAAATCTTAATATTTATATTTACCTGTATTCTTTCTTCACAGGGATTAATCTTCTCACAAAAAAAAGTATGGTCACTTGAAGAATGCGTAAACTATGCTATTGAAAATAATATTCAGATCAAGCAACAATCAATCCAGACGGAGGTTCAGAAAAATTCGCTTGATCTTGCAAAGTTCCAGTTATTACCCAATCTGAACGGCCAGGCCTCGCATGGTTATACCTTCGGACGTGCTCTCGATCAAAACTCCTATTTGTTTTATAATCAAACTCTTAAATCCGACTATTTTTATTTGGGAGGTTCGATGCCTGTTTTCAACGGATTGCAGTATTATAACGCAATTCAAAAGAACAAATATCAGGTACTTGCCAGCCAGCAGGATCTTCAGGATATCAGTGATAATGTGGCTCTTAATGTTGCACTTGGGTACCTCCAGATACTTCTGAATAAGGAACTTGTTGCGGTAAATGAAAATCAGCTCAACATTACATTACAGCAGATTGAGAAAACAAAGAAGCTGGTAGATGCAGGCAGCGTGGCTAGAGGAAATCTTCTAGAAATACAGGCACAGGCTGCACAGGAAGAGCTCTCTCTGATTACAATTCAGAACCAACTTGAAACATCTGTTCTTTCTCTCACTCAGTTCCTTGAGCTTAAATCACCTGCAGGATTTGAAATTGAAGTCCCTGAAATTAATGTTGATCCTAATACAGTAATATCAGGTAACATAGACGATATCTATGCTATTGCCGAGAAAAACAGGCCGGAAATAAAGAGCTCCGAGTTGAAACTCAAGGCCAGTGAATATAATTTAAAAATGGCAAAAGGAGGAAGAAGCCCGGTTGTTTCCTTAAATTACTCTTTAAACAGCAGGTATACAGGCATTTCAAATGTCTCCGGGGCGTCTTTTTCCACACAATTAAAAAATAATAAAAGTTCTGGCGTTGGACTCAGCCTTAATATTCCGATTTTAAACGGTTGGCAGGTGAATAAAAATATCTCAAATTCTAAATTAAATGTTCAAACCAGTCAATATAATCTTGAAGGTACCCAGAAACAGCTTTATAAAAATATTCAGCAAGCTTATACAGATGCTGTGGCAGCTCTGAAGAAATTCAATGTCAGTATTAAAACAATTGCTTCAACTGAAGAATCTTTCAGATATACTGAACAAAAATTTAATGTTGGGATGGTCACACCGGTTGATTATAATGCAGCTAAGACACAGCTCCTTAAATCACAATCAGATATGACTCAGGCAAAATATGAATTCATCTTTAAGACTAAAGTACTGGATTTTTACAAAGGCATACCTTTAAAGTTAAATTAACTCTAATACACATCATTTTAAGATATAAAGACATGAAAAACAATAAGATACTTAAGATTTTACTTCCAATAGTAGTTGTCCTGATCCTTTTTGCAGTTATCGGAAAGAAGGCTGGCTGGTTTGGAAAAGCTTTGACTTTAAAGGTTGCTGTTGAGAATGTTGAAAAACGTACCATAGTTGAGACAATTACGGCTAATGGTAAAATTCAGCCGGAGAAAGAAGTCAAGATCAGTCCTGATGTGTCGGGAGAAATTGTAGAACTAACCGTTAAAGAAGGTGATCCTGTAGTAAAAGGCCAGTTGCTGCTCAGGATAAAACCCGATAATTATATTTCTCAGAGGGACAGGTCGTTGGCAGAAATAAGCGCCGCTCAGGCACGACGTGCTCAGGCCGAAGCTCAGTTTACTCAGGCCGAACTGTCATTCAAGAGAAACAAACAGCTTTACAATGAGCAAACTATTTCAAAGTCAGATTATGAGCAGGCTGAAGCTACATATAATGTCGCGAAAGCTGAACTTGATGCAGCCAAATTTGCAATAACCAGTGCCGAAGCCTCGCTTAAGGATGCTAACGAAAACCTGACCAAAACATCAATCTATGCACCGATGACCGGAACTATTTCGATGCTTCTCGTGGAACTTGGTGAAAGAGTTGCAGGAACCAATATGATGGCAGGAACAGAATTGATGAGAGTTGCAGATCTGTCGCGAATGGAAGCCCAGGTGCAGGTGAATGAAAATGACATCCCAAGAGTAAAACTCGGAGATACAGCTATAATTGAGGTCGATGCATATCTCGATCAAAAATTCAAAGGAGTAGTAACTGAAATTGCCAACTCTGCCAAAACAACAGGTGTATCGGCTGACCAGGTAACTAACTTTGATGTGAAAATCCTGGTTTTACCCCAGTCATACCAGAAGCTTGTGGACGCAGGTGATAAAAACCCTTTCAGACCAGGAATGTCTACAACAGTAGATATACGTACACAATCCAAATCCGATATCCTCACAGTTCCTATACAATCAGTCACTACCCGTACAGATACTCTTAAAAAAGCATCTACTTCGGCTGAAAAAGAGATAAGGACTCTTGTCTTTATTACCGACGGGAAATATGCTCTAGCAAGAGATGTAAAAACAGGTATCCAGGATAATTCATATATTGAAATCCTTTCGGGACTAAATTTAAATGATAAGGTAATCTCTGCTCCTTTCAGTGCAATAAGTAAGAAATTGTCCGACAGCACCCTGGTTGAGGTTGTAAAAAAGGATGAACTCTTTAAGGTAAAATAAGTACCATCCCTTTCAAAACATGATTATATGTCTTGAAACTGCGACAAATCTTTGCTCAGTGGCATTATGTAACAGTG
This sequence comes from Bacteroidales bacterium UBA1797, assembly GCA_002319885.1. Classification (GTDB taxonomy): domain Bacteria; phylum Bacteroidota; class Bacteroidia; order Bacteroidales; family VadinHA17; genus LD21. Next base: position 57,387 of record DCFT01000032.1, on the reverse strand, counting down.
CCGGTGTTGTCTCTTTGAGAGAAAGCAACGAATCAAAATCACATGCTTCCATGCTCACTGTGTTTATTGAAGAAATCCTGAGAGAGAACGGAATAAAAGTTCGTGACCTTGAGGCTGTAGCGGTAAGTAAAGGGCCCGGATCTTACACTGGTTTACGCATAGGTGTTTCTGTAGCCAAGGGAATTGCATATGGAGCATCTGTGCCTCTTATTGGAATAGAGACAACTCTTTCGATGTTTTGGGGAATTACTCTAAGCAAATACTTCAATGCAGCGCGCGAAAACAATGATCTTTTCTGTCCTATGCTTGATGCCCGCAGAATGGAAGTTTACTATGCCGTTTATAATTCGGAAGGACATAAAATCAAAGACATTGCTGCCGAAATAATCAATGAAGATACGTTTGTCAATATCCCTGAATCACAGAAGATTATTTTTTTTGGAGATGGAGCAATTAAATGTAAGGAAGTTATTAATCGTAAAAATGCAGTTTTCGCAAATGATTATATGATATCGGCTTCTTATATGTATAAACCCGTTTTGCAGGCTTTTTATAACCAACATTTTGAAGATGTTGCTTACTTTGAGCCTTTATACCTTAAAGATTTTATTACATCCAATCAAAGAAAGAATATCCTGGGAAAATAATCTTCAAGTTTGTTGGTTATCTGAAATAAGGAGTATGAAAAGATTTATTTGTCTTACAGGTGTTATATTGCTTATGTCATCCTTTGTGAAGGGTCAGGCTGTATCATATAAGGTCGGGGAGAAAGTTACGTACAGCATTCAATACGGGTTTATTAATGCAGGAACCGGAACGCTCGAGTTAACAAGTGATTCATTTAATGGCCGCGAGGTATGGCATTCAAAATTAATGGCCAGAACCACAGGAATGGCTGAAGCTCTTTTCAAAGTATTGGACATCTACGAGAGTTTCATTGATTCTGCAACTGAATTGCCTGTGAAGTCAATAAGGAACATTCATGAGGGCAGGTATAGAAAGTACAACGTTGTATTATTTGATCATAAAACCAGGGCTGATTCAAGTATTCTCACAAGTGATCTTACAGGAATACATATAGCTCCTCCGAAAATTCATGATATTCTGTCATGTTTCTATTATTTCCGTAACCATATTCTTCCGGTAGACAGCAATCTGATAAAGGGAAAACTGACGACTATAACCACATGGTTCTGTGATGAGCTTTACCCTATCAGGCTAAGATATATTGGAACTGACGTAATAAAAACGAAGATTGGGAAAATTAAATGCTACAAATTTAATCCGGTTACAGAAGCCGGCCGGCTTTTTAAAACTGAAGATGATGTTACTTTCTGGTTCTCGGCGGATAAGAATTTTTTACCGGTTAAGATACGATTTGATATATTTGTAGGTTCTTTTTCGTGTGAAATTGTAAACTATGAAGGGCTGGTTTACCCCCTTGAAACTATTCATAAAACAGATTAATTTATTGAATAACAGAAATATATATGGCAAGTACTGCAGATTTTAAAAATGGATTAGTCATTGAATTTAACAATGACCTTTATACAATTGTGCAATTTCAGCATGTAAAACCGGGCAAAGGACCGGCATTTGTGAGGACCAAACTTAAGAGCCTGAAAAGCGGGAGGGTAATTGACAATACTTTTTCGTCAGGAACAAAAGTTACTCTCGCCAGAGTTGAAAGACGCCCGTATCAATATCTTTATAAGGATGATGTGGGGTTCTATTTCATGCACCTTGAAACTTTTGAACAGATACATGTTCAGGATTCTCTAATTGAAAACCATGAATTTCTCCTTGAGGGGGCAAGCGTCGAAGTGGTTGTTCATGCCGATACAGAAACTGTTCTCTCTGTAGATATCCCTCAATCAGTTGTGATGGAGGTTATTTATTCTGAACCCGGGTTAAGAGGTGATACTGCAAATAACGCATTAAAACAGGCAAAAGTTCAGAATGGTGCAATTATTATGGTTCCATTGTTTGTTAATACAGGTGATAAAATCAGGATCGATACACGTGATAAATCATACGTTGAAAGAGTAAAGGGATAAATAATATTATGGAAGAAAAAAAAGGCCCGGCCGGCAGATTAAAGATTTCAAAGTTTAAATTAGATTCATTGCTCGATATTACATTATCGATCAACGCAAATCTGCCAACGGAAGACCTTTTATCAAAATATGAATTTATCCTCAGGAACAACCTGGGCATCGGTAAGATCCTCATATTTAAGCACTCCGGTTCATGGGAATGTCTGCTTAACGCAGGCTTCCCGAAACATTTTGAAACTATTGATGTGGAATCTAAACTCCTGGGTATATCTGAGATATTTTTCGGTGCACCGGATCTTGGTTTTGAAGGAGTTGATATTATTATCCCGGTACACAATAACAACATTCCTCTTGCTTTTATTTTTATTGGTGATATTGAGGAGGAAGGTGAGGGAATGAGTCCTGTTCTTAAGCACCTGCATTTCATTCAAACGATCTCCAGTATTATTATAGTTGCTATTGAGAACATAAGATTATTCAATGAGTCTTTACGGCAGGAAGCACTGAAGAAAGAATTAGAACTGGCAGCAAGGATGCAGAAGATGCTGATCCCCGATAACAGGCAAATGCCAAAAAATTCCAAAATTATAGTAAACGGATTTTATTTCCCTCACTACGAGGTTGGAGGAGATTATTATGACTGTATTCGCCTTTCTGATACAAAAACAGGCTTTTGTATCGCCGATGTATCAGGGAAAGGAATATCTGCAGCAATCCTGATGTCTAATTTTCAGGCTAGTTTGAGAGCTTTGTTTACCTATGATATTGAACTTGAAGTACTTGTTAAAAAACTCAATTCTATTGTCGTTGTTAATGCGGCAGGAGAAAAATTTATAACACTATTTGTTGCAAGGTATGATCATAAAAACCGGATTCTTGAATATATAAATGCAGCCCATAATCCTCCGGTACTTTATAATACGGCAACAGGTGAGACAATTCATCTCACGACTTCCTGCGTAGGTATCGGCATGCTTGATGAAATACCATCAGTATATAAATCCGAAATATTGATAAAAGATTTCTCAAAAATAGTATGTTATACTGATGGTCTCTCAGAATTAAAATATACTGATGGTAAGGATATCGGAACAAATGAGATTATCCGTCATATTTCAAACACTGAACCCGTTGAAAAGAACATCAGGGAATTGATTAAGGATCTCGGATTACCAAATAATAACCCTTCGACTTTTGATGATGTTTCGATTATAGCTGCTGACCTGGTGAAATGAGTTTCGTGTTAGATGGATCTCCTGATTTCTCTTAACTCACCCTTATGAGGAAATAATTTTTCTTCCCTTTCTGAACCAGAAGATATTTTTTATTAAGCAGGAAATCATTGTTAACCACTGTCTCCGGGTTGTCAATTTTCTCCTTATTTATACTAAGGCCGCCTCCAAGTATAAGTCTTCTTAATTCCCCCTTTGAAGCAAAGATCTGAGTATGTTCAGTACAAAGGTCGGTAATAGTGGCTCCACTTTTAAAAATATCAATCTTAACGTCAAAAACCGGTACTCCTTCAAATACTGACAGAAATGTGCTCTCATTCATTTTTTTCAAAGATCCGGTTGTTCCTTTACCAAAAAGAATCTGTGACGCTTCAACTGCACCTTCATAATCACTTCTCGAATGCACCATAACTGTAACCTCCTCGGCAAGCCTTTTCTGAAGGATTCTCTCATGAGGTGCAATATTATGCTCAGAAATGATATTGTCAATCTCCTTCTGGCCAAGAACAGTAAATATTTTAATATACTTTGCCGCATCATCGTCAGATACGTTTAGCCAGAACTGGTAAAACTGGTAAGGAGTGGTCTTTTCAGGATCGAGCCATACATTTCCAGATTCTGTTTTGCCAAATTTAGTTCCATCCGATTTGGTTATAAGCGGACAGGTAAGTGCAAAGGCCTCTCCCCCGGCCTTCCGGCGGATAAGTTCGGTTCCTGTTACAATATTTCCCCACTGGTCGGAACCTCCCATCTGAAGCCTGCAGTTGAAATTATTGAACAAGTGCAGAAAGTCAGTTCCCTGTACCAACTGGTAAGAAAATTCTGTAAATGACATCCCCTCCTTTGATTCCGACCCAATCCTTTTCTTTACCGAGTCTTTTGACATCATATAGTTAACTGTAATATGTTTGCCAATATCTCTTATAAAACCAAGGAATGAATAGTTTTTCATCCAGTCGTAATTGTTGACCATCAAAGCCCTGTTTTTATTTCCCGACTCAAAATCGAGAAATCTGGAAAGCTGTTTTTTTATAGCTTCCTGGTTTTTTCTCAGTGATACCTCATCAAGAAGGTTCCTCTCTTCAGATTTTCCCGAGGGGTCACCTATCATGCCGGTAGCTCCTCCTACAAGAGCGATAGGTGTATGCCCGCTACGCTGGAAGTGTACCAGCAGCATAACCTGAACCATATGACCGATGTGCAAAGAGTCGGCAGTAGGGTCGAATCCGATATATCCACTGGTTTTTTCCTTTTTCAGCAGTTCTTCTGTCCCCGGCATAATATCGTGAATCATGCCTCTCCATCTGAGTTCTTCAACAAAATTCATAAAAGCATTTTTGAGAGTTGCAAATATAATAAACAGGCTTAGATAACCGGCTCTTCGGGCTTCTTTTTAAACCGGTCAAAACTACGATTAAATCCACCCTCACCTATTATCGGGAAGATTGCCGGAGCTATATCTGAAATTGGATTATAAAACTTCGATTCTTCAATAGTTTTCTTTGGAAGAAATGGCCTTCTGACATCAATAGCATTTAATATAACAAAAAACACACTCATAATCAGCACTGATTTAAGTAATCCGAATACAATTCCAAGAATCCTGTTTATGAAACCGAGCGCCGCCGCGTTTACAATTTTATCAGCCAGCATACCAATAAAATGTATGATTACCACAATTATTCCAAATGTAACAAGAAAGGCAATAATACCAACATACCGGCCGGTCATATCAAAATAATCATAAAGCTTTTCTGCTGTAAAAGTTGAAAATTTTATTGCCCCCCAAATTCCCAATATTAACGCAGCAAGAGAAGCTACCTCTTTAACCAGTCCATTGATAAATCCGTTAACCAGTGAGAGTATGAGAATAACGACTATAACAGCATCTAACCAGTTCATAATATTTTTAATTTATAGTATCAAAGATAATTTATTTTTCAGTACTGAATGAAAAAGACACTCGACTCGTAAAGCCTGCTTATTTAACTTCTGATAAACAAAGCTCAGGATTAAAGAACCCTTATTAAAAAGTAATATGCAATATCTCTTCATCTGTTCTTCATAATATTTCCATACCTTTGTTAGAACAGGTCCTTTATCAGAAATAGGTACCAGAAGATCATGAATAAATTTTGTAAAATATCTTTTCTGTTTTTACTTATAATATTTACAGGTAACACCGGTTTTTCGCGCTCTGGATTCCAACAGAATGACACACTTAGTTCAAAAATAAAAAAATCAGAAACTCCCGTTAAAGGAGAAAATCAGAACACAAAAAAAATTATTACTGATCATGCGGACAAAGGAAACAAAAAGGCACAATATGAGTCAGTAAAACGCGTTAAATCAGCACGACCCGATATGAGCAAAGCAAGAGGCGCACGTCCGCCAAATATTGTAAGACCAACAGGATCGCGTATCCCAAATGGTATTGGGAGGCCTGCCGGAGCATTAAGACCCGGACATGGATAAACGTGTATAATGAAGAATGACCTTTAGCGGTAAATATTTCCGAATAATTATGTTTGCATTGCTGACATCGTGGTCGCATTATACAGTTTTTAGCCAGTCTGATTCACTTTCGCAATACAGCAAGATTATTTCATCCGGTAAAGATTCAATCACTCATGTACATTCACTGTACTCAAGTATTGGATCAGGACTGAATATGATCTTTCTCGGCTCAACAATCTCTCTTGATAAACCACTTTATTCTGCGACAGTTACATATGGCTTTAGAAACAGTTTTTATGCTTCTGCCTCAGCCACTCACATAGTAGGAGTGATTCCATATATGGCCTTCTGTAACCTTTCACTGAGTTATAGCCACGTTTTTAATTCCTGGTTTGATATATCGTCGGGTATCAGCGGATACCATACACCGGAATCATTAAAGGATAAACTTTTTGGCGATTTCGCTTACATAAACGTTACAGCAGGTTTTGACTGGAAATTCATATATACAAAATTGTCATTCGGTGAACTAATTTCTGACGGGACAAGGGAATATCTTCAGGTAAGGAACTCAAGGTATTTTGAGACCCCGGTATTTTTGAAAGGTAAAGGACAGATCTCTTTTGACCCAAGTATAAATGTCCTGTTTGGTGACCTCCTCAATGTTGAAACTTCAACAGGATTCACAAGACTTGGATCATGGTCCGTTTTCCATCATATCAGAAAATATCCTGTCAGTACAATTTATTCTTATTCCTATAAATTCGGACTGTTGGATTTCGAATTTTCACTACCTGTTACCTTCAGTTACGGGAACTTCAGTCTTGATGCTGAACCAGGTTACATTCTTCCGTCATTTTCAAATTCAGATTATCCTGCTCCGAAGGGATTTACTTTTTTCTTAACTGCTAATTTTAAAATCATTTAAATCAGGTCAGATGAATGTATTAATAGTAGAAGACGAAAAAAGTCTGGCATATGAAATTGCATCTTTCCTGAAAGCTGAAGGATATTTGTGTGAAATGGCATTTACCGGTTCAGAAGCTTCAGAAAAAATTGCAGTTAATCTTTACGATTTTATATTACTTGACCTGGGGTTACCAGATTATAATGGCCTTGACCTTCTTGTTGAGGCACGTAATAAAGGCAATGATGCTGCCTTTATTGTCATTACTGCACGTGGTGCCGTGGAAGACAAAGTCCAGGGGTTGGATCTTGGAGCTGATGATTATCTCGCCAAGCCTTTCGCATTAATGGAGCTCTATTCGCGAATACAGGCTGTAGCTAGGAGAAAATTCAATATTTTAAATCAAAATCTGAAAGTCGGCGAATTTATTATAGAATTGCAGTCAAGAAAAATTACCTGTAATGGCAATGAGGTGATAATAACTAAAAAAGAATATGATCTGATTCAGTACCTTGTTGTTAACAGAAACAAAGTGCTCACACGTACCCAACTGTATGAACATATCTGGGGAAATATTCTGGATGACCAGTATGACAGCAATTTTATCGATGTGCATATTAAAAATGTCAGAAAAAAACTTAATTCCCATGCTCCGACACCCTGGTTGGAAACTGTAAGAGGCATAGGTTACAAAGCAAGTCTGGAACAATAGACAGAAGATATGATAAAACTTAGAGTGAAACTGGCTTTATTCAACCTGCTTTCAAAGCTGGTTTTCACTTTATTATTCCTTTTGCTCCTCCCTTTTCTTATTGAAAGAATAAGTTTGCTTCAGGTGGATAACGAGCTGATTCAAGAAAGGGAACAGGTAATATCTCTTATTTCGAAAGTAGGAATAGAACCTTTCATTACTTCAGATACAGGGAATGATTTTGGAAGTTATAATATTCTTAAAGAGGAATTTATAAGTCTTGAGAGGATTGACCTTAAAGAAGATGAAAATTATATTGATGTTTCACAAAGGTTGATAGAAGGTGAAAAGATAACATATCGTGTTCTTAATTATTCCTTTAAGGTTGATGGGAATACGTACCTGCTTGAGGTTGGGAAAAGTCTTTCCAGTATACTTCATACCCAGAGGAATATTAAGAATGTTATGATGCTGTTTTTGTTCCTTATAATTCTTCTAACCTTTCTTACTGATCTTCAATATACCCGTCTGTTATTGAGGCCACTCGATATAATAACAAACAAGCTTAAAGGAATATCAAATCCATCTATTTTCGATAAAACCCCGGTCAGAACCACTACGTCTGATTTCCATCATCTCGACGATGCACTGATAGAACTGATGAGACATATAGATCAGCTCTTTCAGAATGAAAAAGAAATTACTGTGAATATATCTCACGAACTTCTTACACCTGTTTCGGTCTTAAGAAGCAAACTGGAAAACATTCTTTTAAGAAGAGATATTGGTCCGGAAATTTCCACCAAGATAGAAGAATCCCTAAAGACCCTTCATCGTCTCCAAAGCCTTGTAAATTCCTTATTGCTAATTGCACGCATTGAGAGCCAGCAATATTTACGCGACGAATCTTTTTCAGTAAATGAAGTTTTGCATGAGATAATAACTGAAATTGATCCTATAGCTGAAGATGCCGGAATAATAATCAAGGAGGAATTTGAAAAAGATTTTCACATTGAAAAGGCAAACAGATCTCTTTTATTTTCAATGTTTTATAATATAGTCAATAATGCTGTCAAAAACACTCCCTCACAGGGAGAGGTGACAGTTAAAACAACTTATTACGAGAATTATTACGTTGTTACAGTAAAAGATACAGGAAAAGGAATGACCGAAAGTCAGATGGGTAACTTGTTTTCGCGATTTAAAACAAAGGCTGGAAGCAATACTGAAGGTGTAGGGATCGGATTGGCAATAGCAAAATCCATAGCCGATTTTCATGGTATTGAGATTACTGTTAATTCAATTATTATGAAAAGCACATCTTTTTCTTTCAGGTTTCCTGAAAATTCATGAAAAATTCATCTTCGGATTTTAATTTTGATGCAAATTAATAGTAGTGAAATTAAAATTTTAAAACTATGAAAAGAAATATTGCGATTATCGGGATTGTTTTTAGCATAATTGGAATGAGTTGTTCCAAGATTGAAACACCACAACCTCAACAAGGACTGAAGCTTTCTATCCAACAGAATACAGCTGCAATAAATACTGCAATCAGTACAATATCAGCTACCAAAGGCTACCAGATTCTGTCCTTAGGTACCAATGCGGCTGCAAAGGACCTTGCTGCTGTTACTTATAAAGATAGCATCACTCTTGCTTTGGTAGCCGGCATTTACGACTATCAGATGGATTCAATACGTCTCTACCATAATTTCGCTTATCCTTTCAGACTCTTTAAGAAGACCGCGCCAAGTGATATGATGATAGTCAATCTACCTCAGAAACTTATATTTCATCCCGGATACCTTCATAGTTTTGTAAAGCAGGATTCTGTTCTTAAAAATGACTTTACAATTACGGCTTCTGATTATCATCTTTATTATAACCACTGGAATAATCTTGATTATAAACTCATGGCCGGTCTTAAGCTTGATTCAGTTGATCTGGGCAGTTTTAATATTTCCGCAGTGTCAAGCTCTTATAATAATCAATCAAATTCTTCACAATACACCTTTACCGATGGCTACAGTATATCAACTGCATGGCAAACAGGTGATACATCTAAACTTTCCTTTGCACTGCTCCAGAATAATGATCCGCTTTTAAAGGAGACAACGCTTTTTGTGGGAACAGGCTTTCACAGAAGAGAAAAACAATATGATCTGATGATAGGGAATGTTGAGATCAGGAGAGGATTTGGAATTGATTCGATACAGGTATTTCAGGATGGAGTGCTTCAGAAAACAGCCGGAGCAAAAATTACCGACAGTGCCGATTCTACAGGAACAATATGTGGCAACAGAGATATTCTGCTAACGTTTGATGACGGAACAACGGCTAAATTAAGTGATCTTCTGGGCTCCCCGCTTACACAGTTGAAAACTTTGATAAGTTCACTACACGACATGTATTTTGCAGAGAACATTGTTGATTACATTGCAGTAAACATCTACTATAATTCCAGGTAACAGTCTTTCGATAAATATATTATAACCTTGCGCAGATCAGCGGTAAGAAAACATCTTCTTCCCGCTGATTTTGTATATGGATATATTATGCGAAAGTATTGGCCTGTGTTTACCATTTCATTTTATGAAAAACGGTAATCACAAAATCTGAATGAGATTTATTCACCAACGCTCACCTCAACCTGAGCTTCCTGTATAATGACGTTATTATAGTTTATCTGTGGTTTAATAATTCTTGTAATGATCTGTTCGCCATGTTTCAGCGTTTCATCATGTTTAAACTTTGCGGATATTTTCATTCCCGGATCATAAGGCTTATTGAGTAATTCGACCATCTCATAACCATTTTCCTTGAAATTGTCCTGAATACGATCAATTGCAAATTCAAGCTGTTTCAATCCTTTTGTTTCCGGATCCATGCTGCTTATATTTTTCTGAATACGAATAATTTCATCTGCAACTTTTAATGCAAGAGAATGGTCGATCTCTTCTGATTCATTTTGTTCAATTTTGCTTAATTTCTTCTGCAAATCAAGTGACCAGAAAACCTGGTTGTCGAGTTTTATAATCTCTTCCCTGATTGTTTCGGAACTATTTTTTATCTGGTCTGACAATTCTGTCTTTACCAAATTTAACCTGCTTCTTAACCAGCCGAATATAATTGCAGGAAAGAGTACGATTGCAATAATTGCAAAGATCCAGTAGAGAGTAGTATTATGGCTCACCCTTTTATTTAATGTTGAATAGTCAGAATTTGTTTTGTTGTTTAACTGCTGGATCTGCAACTCCAGTTTATTTGCCATTGCCTGTAAATTATTGTTTGTCAGAGCCAATTCTTGTTTCAAAACACCCACGCTATCAGCGGTAGAAGAGATTCTGTCTTCAAGTTTTCGGATATTTGAATTAGCTGTAGTTACCTGCTTTGACAACTGTGAATTGCGGTTTTCAAGATTCTCAATCTTGTGTTGAAGTTGTTGTATAGTATCATTTTTAGTTTGTGCAACTGAAACAGAACCAAAAAATGCTATTACTCCTATGAATAATATTGTCTTTCTCATTTTACCTGACGTATAAATATTTAAACAGTCACTTAATGATTTTAGCTACTTGTTTATCTCATAGCCGGTTTATCAAATATTGTTTTAAATATAACCTGTTATAATATGCATGTAGTCAGACCAAAATTAATCTATTTGGATGGATTTTGAAGGCAGCTGAAATAAAAAAGCCATGACAAAAATCTATGTCATGGCTTTATTTGTTTGTTTCCTGTTCAATGTTACGAAAGGCTGGTTTATTTCTCTATCAAGCCACGATCTTCCAACATAGGTTGTATGTCAGGTTTGTGTCCGCGAAAGTCGAAAAACATTTTGTTGTAGTCTTCTGTGTTTCCACGCGACAGGATCATGTCGCGGAAGCGTTGTCCATTGGCTCTGGTCATCCCCCCATTTTCCTTAAACCAGTTATAGGCATCGTCATCGAGCATTTCTGTCCAGAGATAGGCGTAATAACCGGCAGCATATCCATTGCCCCAGATGTGCAAAAAGTAGCTGGAACGATATCGTGGAGGCACCTGGGGAAGATCAAGATTTGTGCGTTTCAATGCTGCGGCTTCAAAGTCGTCGACTGATTTTATTGAATCACCGGCTGCAATGGTATGCCATTCCATATCGAGATCGGCTGCTGCCAGTATCTCTGTCAATGAATATCCCTGATTAAATTTCTGCGATTTTTTGATCTTATCCACCAGTTTCTGTGGCATCGGTTCACCGGTTTTGTAATGTACGGCATAATGGTGAAAGACTTTTGGCTCTATGGCCCAATGCTCATTAAACTGCGAAGGCAGTTCCACAAAATCACGGGCAACATTAGTACCTGATAAACTGGGATAGGTTTGATCGGCAAAGAAACCATGCAAGGCATGCCCAAATTCATGGAACATGGTGGTTACATCATCGTAACTAATTAACGCGGGTTCATCAGGTGCCGGTTTAGTGAAGTTCCAAACATTATAAATCACTGGTTTTGTGCCCAGCAATTTTGATTGCTCAATAACATTGCTCATCCAGGCACCGCCTGATTTGTTGTCGCGCTTGAAAGGGTCACAATAATATAAACCGATTTCGCTGCTGTCTTTATCATAGACAGTATAAACACGCATATCGGACTGGTAAACGGGGATATCTGTTCTGCGTTTGAATGTCAATCCATATAACTGGTTAGCGGCATAAAACACGCCGTTCTCCAGCACATTGAACAATTCAAAGTAGGGTTTTATCTGATTCTCATCAAGGTCATATCTGGTTTTGCGAACTTTTTCGGCATAATAATTCCAGTCCCAGGGCTGTAATTGGAATCCATTTTTTTCTTTGTTAATAACTGACTGAAGGTCGGCAGCTTCTTTGCGGGCTTTAGCTGTAGCAGCCGGTACCAGTTGTTTCAGGAAGGATTGGACAGCTTCAGGTGTTTTGGCCATTTGATCCTGTAAGTTCCATGCAGCATAATTGGGAAATCCCAGTAGCCTTGCTTTTTCAGCCCGAATTTCAGCCAATCTTTTAATTGTTGCACGGGTATCGTTTTTATCTCCTTTTTCTGCCCTGTTCCAGGAGGCCTCAAATAATTGTTGCCGGGTGTCGCGGTTCTCCAATGATTGCAGTGCGGGTTGCTGTGTGGTATTTTGCAAGGGCAGCTGCCATTTGCCCTTATTTCCGGAAGCTTCAGCATCAAGTGCAGCTGAATTTAAGGCTCCTTCAGAAAGACCCTTAAGAGCTTCCTTGTTGTCCACTATCAGGGCTCCGGCTTTAGCAGCAGCCAATAACTGGTTGGTAAATTTGGCACCCAGACCAGCTTCTTCTTCATTCAGCTTTTTTAATTTCGTTTTATCATCTGCGGATAGGTCTGCGCCCGCACGTATAAATTCAGTATGATAGTATTCGAGCAATCGTACTGATTCCTTATCCAGGTTGAGCTCATCTTTCTTCTGGTAGATTGTTTTGATTCTTTCGTAAAGCTTCTGGTTAAGATAGATTGCATCCTGCTGAGCTGCCAGTTTTGGGGCAACATCTTCATTTAACTTCTGCAAAACCGAATCGGTATTGGCTCCCGATAGCATGTTAAAAACCCCATTGACGCGGCGAAGAAGTTCGCCACTCTTTTCCATGGCCACCAGTGTGTTTTCAAATGTAGGGGCCTCCGGATTGTTTGCAATCTTTTCAATTTCTGCTAAATGATCTTTGAAGCCTTCTTTAAAGGCGGGTGCAAAATCACTATCATTGATTTTCGTAAAATCAGGTGCCTGAAATGGCAGGGTGCTGGCAAGCATAAATGGATTTGATGCCAGGTCTTTCGTGTTTTCCATAGATTTCTTTTGTTCTGAATTTGAACTGCATGCTGCCAAAAAGAATAGGAGCATACACGTTGCTGGAATTAGAAACTTTTTCATCATTTACAGTATTATATTGTTGATCAATAAAGATTTAATTTTGAGATAATTATCTGATTTTTAATAGTGATGCGAAATTTACAATTTTTTGATGATAAGATCAATGAAGTTTAATTCAAATCTTGTATCTGCCGATTTAAAAAAATGGAGTGCAGATGTAGAATTATAGAAACTTTGCAGAAAATAAACCAATAAGCAAAAAGCTTATATAGTGTTAATATACAAGCTTATATCTTATTTGTTTGTAGCCCCACCAGGAATCGAACCTGAATCTAAGGTTTAGGAAACCTCCATTCTATCCATTGAACTATGGGGCCATGTCACTCATCATCCTTGGCAGGAACATTTAACACACAACTTGAATCATGAAAGATATCCCGTTGACTTTGAGTTCATTATTTGTTTTTCAAAAATTCTTTACCACAACCACTTTTCAAATATTTTTCTCTCCTCCTTGCTTCAATTCTGGTTTCTATAGTCTCCTCATAAATTAAAACCCATGGTCGAAATCCTTTTGTTGACTTAGTCTTGCCCTGATTATGCTCCTTTATTCTTTTCTCCAGGTTCATTGTAAATCCAACATATATTCTGTTGTCAAATCTACTCTTTATGGCATAGATAACATAAGCCATTTTCTAGTTTTTTATTCCCCTCCATTCCCTGCCTGCCGGCAG
>DCFT01000032.1:3654-43186 GCA_002319885.1 Bacteroidales bacterium UBA1797 | reverse complement strand
GGTATCCATTGAACTATGGGGCCATAATTTCAGTCGCAAAAGTATATCTTTTTTTCATCATTGCAAATAACCACACTGTACCGGACACTAGAACCAGGCCACAGGTTACTCTTTTTTACAGAACTTTTTCGAAGCAGACGCTGTTTTCCACACCAGCATACTGACCATAGTTTGGAATAGATCTGTATCCGGTCTTTCTATAAAGTCCGATAGCTTCCGGCTGTCTTTTCCCTGTCTCAAGTATGCACTTTGTAAATAGTAATTCCTTAGTCCAGTTTTCAAGTTCTGACAGTACCTTTGAAGCAATTCCTTTCTTTCTGTTCCAGGGCACAACGTACATACGCTTGATTTCCATTGAATCGGGTCCATATTCTTTTATTGCGCCACATCCTGCGGGAATTTCATTCACATAGGCCATAACCACATAATGGATCTTATCGATGCCGTTGAATTGTGAATAAAATAAATGGTCTTCACCGTCAACTGTTGCTAATTCTTTGTCAAGTAGCTTTACAAGGTCCCGGAAATCGGGATTTTCTGAATCTGTCCTGATAATTTTTATCATTCCTTGCTCAATGTCTTGTGTTTATATATAAAATAATTCCCGACCCGGTTTCCTACAGCCACCGGTGTACTCTCTTACAATAATTTTCATATTCTGCACCAAAATCTCCTTTTAATACTGTCTCTTCCAAAGGTATAACAATCCAGTTGACATAGGAGAAAATTAAGGGAATAAATATTACCGGCCAGACCTGTGCAAGAAGTCCTGCTTCTCCGAGATAAGCAAGGATCAAACCCACATACATTGGATTTCGTGAGAGCCTGTAAGGACCCGACATAACCAGCTTTTTGGAGGTCTCGCCAGGAGTGGTGGTTGTCTGTGCACGGTGAAAAATTAGCAGGCCCCAACCTGCATAAAAAGCACCAATAACGAATAGTACTACACCTGCAATTTTTATTGTCGTTATGGCTTTATGAGATTGTATTACAACAGGCCAGAAATACTGCGGAACAAGACTTGTCAAATATGTCAGGACGTATACCCATGGTACGGGAATATATAAAAGAAATCTGACGGGATTAAACTTTACTTTCCCCTGGTTTTCCGTATTACTCATTTCTTAACAATTAAAGTTATAAACTACTTTCAACTAAGAATCAATAAATGACTTTAAATACGAGAGCACTCCTAACAAAGTTTCATTCCTGTAGCGCCTGCTCATTTCTGATTGTAACAGTAAAAGCATAAAAATTGTTCTCCCCCAATATTCAGCCAGAATTGACAAAGGCTAATATGCTATTCGTATTTTAGCGACTTCGCCGGATTTGTATGCGCAATAACCATGACATTGTAGCTGATTGTAAAGGCTGAAATTACAAGTATGATCATACCTGACAAGAGAAAGAGCCACCAGCTGAATCCTAGCCTGAAAGGAAATTTTTCGAGCCAGTTGACCGAGAAAATGTAAGCAACAGGAGCTGCAACGATCATACCATAGAGAACGAGCAGGAAGAATTCACGAGAGATGAGTATCAGGATACTGCCCACGGCTGCGCCATTTACTTTCCTGATTCCTATCTCTTTCGTTCGCTGGATTATAACGAACCATGACAAGCCAAATAATCCCAGACATGCTATTGCAATTGCCAGCATTGCAAACCACCCGAATATAGTTCTGAATTGTTTTTCAGCGTGATACTGGTTGTCATAATAATTGGAAAGGAAGAAATAATCGAAAGGATTTCCCGGGAAAAATTGCTCCCAGCTGTGTTTTATCCTCTCAATTGTATTTTGAGTCATCTTAAAACTGTCATTTCCCGCTTTCGCCTGGTAACTCAGCTTGATGGAAAAATAGTCACGGGCTCCCGGGATCAACCTGAAAATAAGTGCATCATAGTTTTGCTTCAGAGATTCCTGGTGGAAGTCTTTAACAATACCAACTATCTTATAATTATTACCCCAGAAATAAATTACTTCCCCGATAGCGCTCTCGGGAGTGCTAAAGCCCATGAGCTTTATAGCCTCTTCATTAAATAAAACGCTTCCCCCGTCAGAACTGAATTCTTTGGAGAAATTCCTTCCTGTCAATAACGACAATCCGTAAGCAGGAACAAAATCGTAGTCAATACCTATCACCCTGTACTGGTTGGATTTTGTATTGTCGTCGTTCACCCTTCTTATACCACCGGCGTTCCACCGCACCTTGCTTCCCGGGATACTTGTTGAAGCTGCAATCGACTTAATAACAGGATACTTCAACAATTCGGCTTTAAAGGCAGTAAGTTTATCATTGTAAGTTGAATCTGCCACTCCAGGGCCCTGTATTATGAGTGTCTGGTTGATATTAACACCCAGATCCTGGTTCCTCATATATAGAAGCTGTTTGTAAACAGTAAGAGTGCCCGCTATAAGGGCGATAGAAGCCGCGAACTGAAAAACAACCAGAACTTTTCTTATAAAGGCTCCCCCCGCTCCTTTTCCAAGATTCCCGCGGAATATGCTCATTGGTTTAAAGGAAGAAATGACAAGTGCAGGATATATCCCTGATAACACTGGTCCAACTACAGCCAATACAATGAACACCAGCCATACTGAGGAAGAATTTAGTCTCAACGACCTGCCGGTAAGTGCCCTGAAATAAGGCATTGTCGCTGCGACCAATATCAGGGCTAAAAGAATTGCAATTATATTTATGGCAAAGGATTCTGTTAGGAACTGCCGTACCAGAGCAGGTCTGGATGCTCCCGAAATTTTCCGTACAGCCACTTCCCTGGAACGAAATATTGCCTTGACAGTTGAGAGATTTATATAGTTTACCCAGGCAATTATCAGGATAATAAATGCAACGACCATCAGAAAATAGACAGTTTTTGCATCACCATTTGGTTCAGCTTCCCACATCAGGTTTGAATAAAGATGAATACTTCTTAGCGGTTGCAGAAGGAATTTTACGCTGGAATTACTCTGACCTGACCTGTCTTCTGTTTGCTTTTTCGTAAAAACGTTCATCTTCTTTTCAAATGCTGCCGGATCCGTCCCTTTATGCAGCTTAATATACGTGTAGTATCCATCCCAGTACCATGCTGTTTCAATTTCCTTGCCTCTCCAGTTCACATATGTTGGCCAGGAAATGAGGATATTGAACTTTAAATGTGTATTATCCGGAATATCTTTAAAGATCCCTGAAATTTTAAAATTTACATTATTGTTGAGTTTGAATATCTGACCTACCGCACTTTCACCCCCATAATATTTCCTGGCAATCGATTCGGAAATAACAGCAGTATATGGTTCATCAAGAGCAACCGAATCGACGCCTGCTATCAGCTTAACCGGGAACATTGTCAGAAATGAGCTGTTGGCTGCAAAAAGCTTGTCTTCCCTGAATTTCTTATCTTCAATATTTATAATTCCGCCTACGTTTGTAAGCCTGGCAAATGCCTCAACTTCGGGAAATTCATTTTTAAGAGCCGGACCTATCGCGGCACATCCTGCACCCCAGGTGGTACTTAGCTTCCCATTTTCATACCGGTCCTGACGAACACGGTAAATCTGATCAGCATTTTTGTAAAATTTTTCATAGCTCTGTTCATAAAGGGCATATTGGAGAATCATCACAAATGCACCAATGCCCAGGGCCAGACCAATTATATGAATGGCAGAGAAAGTCCGGTTCTTAAATATCTCTCTGAAGGCGGTAATCAAATAGTTTTTTATCATGTAGTTTGCTTATTTATAAAATGCCCATAGGTGAATATCAGCTATCCGAACTCACTGACATAGAGAAACCATATTATTAACAACATAATATTAATAATAAAACCTTTAAGATGATTAAAGGTTACATAAATAAGTACCGGTAAAATTATTTGAGGTTACATTATCCGGATGAATGATAAAAAAAAAACAATATGCTTTTCTCAAATATTAAAAAAATAAAAATCAAAAAGTATACGATATTGTATACATTATATTATATTTGTACACTTATTTATATTTCGTAATGTTAATGGAAAAAAGATCGGAAAAACTGCAGTCAATACTCGACGCAGCAAAATCACTATTCTGGAAATATGGAATTAGAAGAGTGACCATTGAAGAAATATGCGAAACAGCAGGAGTCAGTAAGATGACTTTTTATAAATACTTCAGTAACAAGACCGCAATTGCCAGGTATATACTTGAGGAATTAACCAATTCAGGTATAAAGAAGTATAAAGAAATCCTTCAAAGTGGTATTTCTTACGACCAGAAGGTTAAAAAGATGATCGAAGAAAAACTGAATAACTCTCACGATATAAGCCAGGAGCTTTTTCTTGACCTGTATAAATATAAAGATCAGGAAATCAGCAAGTTCATTGAAAAAGTAAAGAACCGGATGTTTGGTATATATCTCGATGATTTCAGAGAAGCACAATCAAAAGGGGATATACGACCCGACATCAAACCGGAATTCATATTGTTTTTTCTAAATAAGATTACAGAATTTATGACCGACTCAGAGCTGGTTTCAATGTATCCCGACCCGCAGCATCTGATTGGAGAGGTAACAAATATATTTTTTTATGGAATATTGGCTGTAAAAAGTAAGCCGCAACAATGAAAAAAATAAAATTCACCATATTGCTGTTCCTTTCATTAATGTCTGAAATACTGATTGCCCAGGATAGTACCTTTACTTTTAAGGGCCAGATTGACGGGTATGGCGGAGTTAACTTCTCCAATCCAGTAAAGTATCAGACAGGAGTCAGATTTCTTCCTTCATTTTCATTAGGAAAAACCCTGAAGAATCACCTGAAATTCGATTCCGAATTTTCATTTAACAGTTACCTCGATTACCATTTCACAGGCTCAGTCAATGATGGGTCAGATGCAGTGATCAAACCCTACAGGTTTTGGGTGAGGATGAGTACGGAACGATTTGAGCTCAGAGCGGGCCTGCAGAAGATTAATTTTGGATCAGCCAGTACACTTCGGCCCCTGATGTGGTTTGATCATCTCGATCCGCGCGATCCGCTTCAGCTTACAGATGGTGTTTACGGACTTCTTGGAAGGTATTATTTCCAGAATAATGCAAACCTGTGGTTGTGGTTTCTGTTGGGGAACAGCAAGACCAAAGGCTGGGAAACTGTCCCTACAATAAAAAGTGACCCTGAATTCGGTGGCAGGTTTCAGCTACCTGTGCCGAAAGGGGAAATGGCTTTATCATACGATCACCGGACTGCCAATCTTGCCGGAGTATTAAACCCGACCGAAATCCACGGCTCCCCTGTTTATCATGAGGACAAATTAGGACTTGACGGTAAGTGGGATATCGGACCGGGAGTTTGGTTTGAGTATTCGTTAACCCACGGCAGACCCGATTCAGCATTTCTTCCTTTGTGGACCAAGCTCTTTACACTTGGCATTGATTATACCTTCGGTATCGGTAATGGTCTGTATGCAGCTTCAGAATTCTTCAGATACAGCTCTGCAGATGAGATCTTCAAGCCAGGAATAAACCAAACGTTCTCATCGCTTACTCTTAATTATCCCTTCGGTATAAACAAGATCGGAAGTATCGTTTACTACAACTGGAATGAAAAGTCGTGGTACCGTTTTATCAATCTGCAGCGGCAAACTGATAATTGGACTTATTATCTTTTCCTGTTCTGGAATCCCGAAAAGTTTGCGATCTATAATAATATATCAGGTAGTAATATGTTTTCCGGAACCGGGTTACAGCTTATGGCCGTTTATAATTTTTAAATAAGATTCAGCAATTGAAGAATATCGTTTTAAGCAAATAAGAAAACCAAAAAAACAAAATACCAACAAATTTATCATGGAAAATTCAACGCTCATATCAATCGAAGCTCTTAAAAAAATTTTCCCAACATCAGGTGGCAAATTTACTGCTCTGAACGGGATCAATCTCACTATCGGGAAAGCAGAATTCACAGGAGTCGTTGGGCCCAGCGGAAGTGGCAAAACTACTCTGCTTAATATTATAGGCTCGCTCGATACTCCTTCAGAAGGCAGGGCGGTGGTTCTTGGCCAGTCAATCAGCGACCTTAATGTGAAGCAGGCTGCACTTCTACGGCGGTCTAAGCTTGGATTTATTTTCCAGAGTTATAATCTTCTGCCTGTTTATACAGTTTTTGAAAATGTCGAATTCCCCTTGCTTCTTTTAAAACTCGACGAAAGTCAGAGAAAGAAAATGGTACTGGAATCCCTTGAGTGGCTGGGGCTTACCGACAAGATAAAATCAAAACCTGCTCAACTTTCAGGTGGTGAATGTCAGAGAGTCGCCATAGCCAGAGCAATGGTGAAAAAGCCTGAAATAGTACTTGCAGATGAGCCAACTGCTAACCTGGATGCAGCAAATTCCCATAACATTCTTAAAACAATGGTTCAGCTTAACAATGAACTTAAGACCACCTTTGTATTTGCCACCCACGATGATAAGGTAATATCATATCTGAAGAGGAAGATCTCACTTATAGACGGCAAGGTGCTGAAGGATGAAATTATCAAAAATTAAAATGCCTGAATCATGAAACTCTTATTAAAACTAGCGGCAAAAAATCTCTATGGGGCAGGGCGGAGGACCTGGCTCAACGTGATTGTGCTTTCTTTCTCATTCCTGGTGATAATATGGCATAAAGGATTGCTGAACGGATGGGACAGGCAGGCCAGAAACGACATGGTTAACTGGGAAGTCGGTGCGGGTCAGTACTGGCAGTCATCATATGATCCTTATGACCCATTTTCGCTTACCGATGCGCATTCAAATATCCCCTCATCCTTTGATACTTTATTGACGAAAGGAGAAGTTGCCCCAGTGCTTATAACTGAAGGTACCATTTACCCGGGAGGCAGAATTCAAAGTATTCTGATCAAGGGAATCAGTTCAGATCAGAAGGTACTGAAACTGCCCACGGAAAAATTTCAAAAGAATGATGATGAAATACCTGCACTTATCGGCAGTAAGATGGCCAGCGACAATGGCTTGAAAACGGGCGATGAAATCACTATTCGCTGGCGCGATACGCATGGCACCTTCGACGCTAACGAGTTGAAAGTGATTGGGATCTTCACTACGAATGTCCTCACAGTTGATGCCGGGCAGGTATGGATTCCGCTCGACCGGCTGCAGAAGATGATGGGAATGCCGGGTGAGGCAACCATCCTGATTTGTGGTAACACCTCTGAGGCAAATCTGAAACCGGAGGGTTGGAAATTCAAGTCCAGTGAGGAATTGCTTAAATCTGTCACCGACTTAATCAAAATGAAATCAGTTGGAGGAATAGTTCTCTATGTCATCCTCATGAGTCTTGCTATGCTTGCAATCTTCGATACACAGGTACTTTCAATCTTCAGAAGACAGAAGGAGATCGGTACATATATTGCACTTGGGATGACCCGTTCGCAGGTTGTCGGACTCTTCACACTGGAGGGTTCACTTAATTCTGTACTTGCCGGCTTACTTGCTGCCGTATATGGAATCCCTCTTCTGGCTATGCAGGCCAGTCGTGGTTTGTCGTTTGCAGGGGCCAGCAAAGACTATGGCCTGGTACTGGCGGATAGGATCTTTCCCGTATACAGTCTGGGCCTTGTTGCCACAACGATAATCATTATATTGATAACAACTACCATAGTCAGCTATCTGCCATCGCGTAAGATTGCCAAAATGAAACCAACAGAAGCTTTAAGGGGGAAACTTCAATGATCAGATTTTTATTTAAAGGAATTTTCAGGGACAGGCAGCGCAGTCTGCTGCCTGTAATAGTAGCAACAATCGGGGTTATGCTTACAGTAACTCTTTTCTGCTGGTTAAATGGCTTTCTAAATGACAGTATCGAATTAAATGCCCGGTTCTCTACGGGTCATGTAAAAATCATGACCGCACCATATGCTAAACACATCGATCAGGTCCCGAATGACCTTGCTTTGACCGGTGTCGACACACTGATGAAGAAGCTAAAAAGTGATTTCCCTGACATAACCTGGGAAGAGAGGATCCATTTTGGCGGACTCATAGACGCTCCTGATAAAAACGGAGAAACACGTGAACAGGGTCCTGCTATCGGTTTCGGCATTGATATGCTATCGGGCGACAAATCCGAAATCGGAAGATTTAATCTGGTTAAGTCCCTCAGAAGGGGCAGGCTTCCTGAAAAACCGGGCGAAATATTGATAAGTGAATTATTCTCACAAAAATTAAAGGTAAATCCGGGAGATACGGTAACATTTATTGGTTCTACAATGAACGGAGCAATGGCCATGGCAAATTTTAAGATCGCGGGGACAATATCTTTCGGAACCATCGGGATGGACAGGGGCTCAGTAATAATTGATCTTAAGGATATCCGCTCGGTTCTTGATATGGACAATGCGGCAGGCGAGATCGTAGGTTATCTGCCGGGTAATTATTACGATGAAGCGGCGGCCAGTAAGGTCGTCCGGCGTTTTCATATGCTTTTCCCGCCATCAAATGATGAGTATGCACCAACTATTGTGACACTCAGCGAACAAAACAACCTGGGTCAGATGATGGGACAGATAAAGCAGGTTGGAGGCTTTGTAGTATTTGTATTTGTTCTGTCCATGTCGCTTGTGTTCTGGAATGCAGGATTGCTTGGAGGGCTAAGAAGATATATTGAATTCGGTACAAGGCTCGCAATAGGTGAAGATTATTCCCATATATACAAAACCATGATCTACGAATCGATACTTATTGGCATTGTTGGTTCAATAACAGGAACAATTGTCGGACTGACGATTTCGTTATACCTGCAGAATCATGGCCTGGATATCGGATCGATGATGAAAAATGCGTCAATAATGATGCCTGCTGTTTTCCATGCAAGGATAACACCATTGGCATTTTTTATAGGATTCATTCCCGGGCTCCTGTCCACCGTGGCAGGGACCGCTCTGTCGGGGATAGGGATTTACAAAAGAAAAACAGCGCAACTTTTTAAAGAATTAGAAGCATGAAAAATATTGCAATACCTATGTTGTTCTTATGCATTTCTATTAATGCACAGACTCCTTCCGCAAAGGAAATTATTGAAAAAATTGATAAAAATATGTCCGCTGAATCACGGGTATTCACGTCAAAAATGATTATCCATAACGCCAGGAATACAAGGACTATAGAATCCAAAACGTGGAACATGGGAGAAGATAAATCCTATACCGAGTATCTTGCACCTGCCCGTGAGGCAGGAACAAAGATGCTTAAGCTCGATCAGCGTCTCTGGATTTACTCACCTGAAACCGACAGGATTATCCAGATCTCAGGTCATATGCTGCGCCAATCGGTAATGGGTTCAGATTTATCATATGAAGACATGATGGAAGATCCTCATCTTCTCAACCATTATAACGGAAAAGTTGAAGGACAGGAGAAGATTGGCACCAGCGACTGCTGGGTCATTAATCTTACTGCATATACTCCGGATGTAGCATATGAGACACAAAAGCTGTGGGTTGATAAAGAAAAATTTATACCCCTGAAAAAAGAGATGTTTGCAAAAAGCGGAGTTTTGCTTAAAAGGCTTGAACTGTCGGATGTAACCAAGATCCAGGGCAGATGGTATCCCAAGAAAATATTGTTTAAAGATGTTCTTAAAGAGGGCGAGGGAACAGAGTTTCAGATTATGGATATTGAATTCAATACTAAAATCCCCGAATACATTTTTTCCAAGGCAAGCCTTAAAAAATAAGATTATTTTAATGCATTGAGCATGGAATCAGTAACGATGATCCTCCTGGATGAAACGGCACATGCCCCAAAATAACCTAATGCTCCGTTGCTGAGATTATTATTCGGATTGGCAGGAGTTGAACCGAATATAGGATTAGTGTAAATCAGATCTTCAAGTGTCCGGTAATACCCGTATGTTTGTTTATCGAGCGAGAGGAGCACTATGGCATAATTGCTACCAGCTTCTGCACTTGAAACACGTAAATCTGTTTCCTCACCATTTGTATACTGGTCATCGAACAACCTGTAGTTTTGAGTATTAATGGAGTCATTTTTATAAACCAATACTCTGTAAAAATTCTTCGCTAAAGGATCCCTGAAAAAACAATGAATCTCAAAATGAATTTTGTTTTTAGGATCTCCACCAAAATCCAAACGTTGAGAATCACTTTTTACCAGAGTCAACGAATCGATGTCAACATGATTTAAAATAGTAGAGGAACCAACATATTCCTGATCTTCCGATATAACTTTTAAGGTGTATGTCCTACCCTGCACTCCCCTGATTTTTGAAGTAATATATATCCCTGAAGTGGTTTCTGTCAGAGTATCGGTAGTTCCATTACTATCTGTTATTATTGCCAGAGCACCGGAAACTTTTTCCAACACAGGTTGATTAAAGTAACTTCCTGATTTACTGATTGTAATAGTGTAAGGACCCGGTCTGTCGCTGATTAAACCTTCGATGACAATGCGTGGTGCGGCTTCATTCAGATCAACATTGATTACCTTCTGACAACCAGCAAATACCAGCAAGGCAACCAGCGACAAAATAATAACCGTAAAATCTTTAATATTGACTGTTTTTCTTTTTACCATATCAGATAAGATTAAAACTTGAAATTATAAGTAATGGCGGGAACGAATCTAAAAAGTGATAACTGCACTGCCTGCATCTTCTCAGGATTATTTGGGTCCTGCTGAAAATTTATTGCATAAGCATTGGACCGTCCGTAAACGTTGTAGATTGAGAAGTTCCAGTTACTCTCAAATTTTTCTGTTTTCTTACGTTGCCAGGTCAGACCTATATCAAGCCTGTGGTAGTCGGGCATACGATACCCGTTCCTTTCGGTATAATATGGCACAACATTACTATCGACATAATAACGTCCGCTGGGAAATGTAACAACATTACCGCTGATAAAAATCCAGGTTGCAGAAATAGTGAGTTTCGGGCTGAGTTCATACATTCCAACAACAGCCAGGTTATTTGGCCTGTCCTGTTTTGCAAGGAATACACTGCCTCCGTTGATATCGGGAAATTGTCTCTTTGTTTTCGAAAGAGTGTAGCTTATCCAGCCTGTGAGTTTACCGTACTTCTTCCTGATCAGAAACTCGGCTCCATATGACCAGCCTTTCCCAAACACCAGTTGTGATTCCACTTTATTATTAAGGATAAGATTGGCTCCGTTACGATAATCAATCTGGTTCTGCAGAGTTTTATAGTACACTTCGACAGATGTTTCAAACATATTATTTAAAAAATTCCTGAAGTAACCCATGGTATACTGATCAGCAATCTCCGGCAGGATATTGGTATTACTGGGAACCCAAAGATCAAATGGTGTTGTTGAAGTCGTATTTGATAGCAAATGAATATACTGACGCGTCCGTGCATACGAAACTTTTACCGAACTTGAATCATTTATTATGTAATTAAGCAATAGTCTTGGTTCAATTCCACCAAACGAATTAAATATTTTCCCTTTGGGATAGGATACCGAATCAATTACATCTGCTAC
Organism: Bacteroidales bacterium UBA1797; assembly: GCA_002319885.1. Classification (GTDB taxonomy): domain Bacteria; phylum Bacteroidota; class Bacteroidia; order Bacteroidales; family VadinHA17; genus LD21. The sequence continues at coordinate 31,686 of DCFT01000032.1, read as the reverse complement.
CTGATCATAAGTATAGACTGTACCTGGCCCAATTGAACTGAAAAGTGAATAGCGCAACCCGTATGTTGCTTTAAGATGGGGTGAAATTGTCTGTTCATTGGAAATATATATCGCATTCTCGAGCGCATACCTGTTATCGACAGATTTGACATGAAAAAATGTCGTACTGTCAACTTTGCTTGGGACGAATGTATGATAAATGGAATTAAAACCAAATTTAATTGTATTGTTTGAGTTCAGGTAATAATTAAAATCTTCTTTCAGGTTCCAGTCTTTAATTTGTGATATTACATTCATGGTCTCAGTGCCAACTTCCACATTAAAATTATAACTATACTTACTATAAATGAGTGAAGTATTTGAAAAGAGTTTATCGCTGAGAATATGGTTCCATCTGGCTGTTGCAGTTACATTCCCCCAATTGAGACCCAGAGTGCCGCCGAGGTTGAAGTCATCTCTGCCAAGATAACATGAAAAATATATTCTGTCCTTTGCTGAAAATTCATAATTGGCTTTCATGTTCAGATCATAAAAATAGAGAGTTGACCTGCTGGCTAGTGAATCGGGTCCGTTCCGGGGAAGAAGTCTTAGGAAAAGATCGGCATAGGTTCTGCGGGCAGCAATCATGAAAGAGCCTTTGTTCTTTATTATTGGTCCCTCAACAGACAGGCGGGAAGCAATGAGTCCGATGCCTCCTGATACATGATATTCTTTATTGTTCCCTTCATTCATTTTAATATCAACAACCGACGACAAGCGTCCTCCGTATTCGGCCGGGAAACCCCCTTTGTATAAAGTAATGTCCTTTATTGCATCGGAGTTAAATGTTGAGAAAAAACCAAGCAGGTGAGATGGATTATATACCGGAGCTTCATCAAGCAGGATAAGATTCTGATCAACGCCACCACCCCTTACATAAAAGCCGGCATTCCCCTCACCGGCAGGCGTGACACCGGGCAAAAGCTGAATAGTTTTTAATACATCCTTCTCACCAAGGATTACAGGTATATTCTGAATCTCCTTAATATTGATCTTTGAAATCAACTCGTTCTGAACCACATTGATGTTATTCTTCTCACCCAAAATTGTAATTTCCTTTATGGCGATGGATTCTTCTTCCATGTTGAAAGTCATCTTGATGTTTTCATTTAAATCAAGGTGAGTAGTGATGGTTTTGTAACCCATAAACTGAACTATCAGAGAATATTTCCCGACAGGCAGAGAAAGAGAATAATATCCATAAGCATTTGAAGAAATACCTCTTGTAGGATGCTCCTTAGGATAAATAACAGCACCAGTCAGGGCTTCCCCTGTCTTCGCATCCCTTATAAAACCACTTATAGTTGCTGTATTTGAAGTTTCATTATTGGAAAACCCTGATATAAAGTTTAACGATAAAAAAATAAGTAATAACAAATAAGTTTTCCTGGCCATTCATTCTGATTTATCCTGACAGCGTTAATAATTAATTTTGCAAATGTTATCGCAGACCTACTTACATACTTTGACTTTACATTTACCTATAAACAGAAAATCTGTCGTAATGTTGTTACCCTGTATGCGTTTGTTGCTTAACCGTAAAATACAGATTTATTCCTTTATTATTTTTCTTATTGTATTCCCTGCAGGAGTGAATACCTGAACCAGGTAAATGCCCCTGGGGTATGAAGTCATATCGAGTTGATATGTTCCTGAATTAACATCGATGTTTCGTATCATTCTACCTTGAAAATCATATAACTGCACAATTCTGATTGTATTTGAAGATTCAATTGTCAGAATATCCTTTACAGGCGTTGGATAAAATTTCAGATTGATGTTGTTTTCAGTTTCTCTGACAGATACAATTGTGTTTGTAGATGCAGTCCAATTCGACGCAATGCTATTATCTGACAAGGGATCAATTAAATCAAGATAATACCCGTTACCGTCGGCATTTGGCCAAGGGGCCAAATTAGAATAACGTACACTGTCTATTACATTGCCAAACCCATCTGCGAGTACAAGTTTCTCTCCCTTGTTTGAGAGATTCCTTGTGAATTGTCCTGAAGCAGAGATGCCATATTTTGCCATGAATACTGCCAGATTACTTGCAAGTATTTTCCTTGACTTTGGAAATATTTCAGAATAAGCAGGGAACTGGTAAACAAATCCTGTTCCGCTGAAATAGACCCCTGTGAGATCTACTGTTTCGGTGCCTGTATTTTGTATTTCAATGAATTCCTGGTCGTTGCTTACAGGTAGATCAATTGTGGTATTCGGGTTATACATAATTTTGCTAATTACCAGAGGTGGTGTCTGCACATTGCTACAGTTTGAATATGGGCCAATATTTGATGACATCCAGGCAATTCTCTGACTCAGCCATGCTTTCATATTACTTATTTCCAGTGCTAAATCAGGCACAGTACCCCATCTTGTATTCTCTCTGACAGCTGCTTCACTGATAGTGGCTACAGTCTGGTCGATAAAGTTCTCAATAACAGAAAGATTTAAAGGCTGTCCTGGTTGTATAAGCTCATTCCATCTTTTAGACAAGTAACATCTGAACTGCGTGTCATTGAAAAGATCTTTAAAGAATGTAGGCCCGGTATTGTCTCCATTATCAAATTGCCATGTATCAGTTTTGCTTCTGTCAAGATTCCAGAGAAACAGGTCATTACCGAAAGTAAGGTTATTGTCCCAGATTGGCCCTGCTCTTAATTTCCCATTACGGTCCTTATGAAAAAATGTACTATACTGATATGCATCGGAGTTTGCTGTCAGTTCGCTTATTATCATGAAATCAACAAATGATGGGATATCTATTACTGACGGATATCCGCTTACCAGAGATTCATTACCTGTTGATGCCGTACTGCTAAGCTTTTGAAATTCAGAATAGATATAATCGTTTTGTTGTGGTGTGACGTTTTCCGGTTTTGGCTGATCATGTATGAATGCAACAGGGTCGTATGTTACATAGCTTGGCATTGTCCACGCTACCGGGTCATCGCCTGTGGTCTTATCGGCTTTAGTAATGTATCCTCCTGTAACTGCGGGGGCAATATTATCGAGGGTACCTATCTTCATAATATCAACCCTGTTTGATCCTTGTTTTATTTTTTCCTGAAGAACATAAAGGCCGTTGTAAGATCCGTTTATCATCACTTCGCAATAGACTGTTCTACTGGCATATTCGCCTATTGCACGTGATAAATTATAACAAAGGTAATCGCGGATAAGTGAAGGCTCAAATCCCAATCCGTTAAGAATCCAGTCATTATCGCTGGGCAAACCAAGCAGGGTTACATTGTTATTTGAGGTATTATCGGCCTTTAAAGTTGTAAGTCCGAATTGCTTCTTTGGCAGTACCTGCGAACTTGAGCCTCTTATTTCTATGTTAATACGCCCATTATAATTAAGATCTTCTGCAGTATTCTGATCGATAAGGTAATTTCGTAATCCGTTTCCTTTGTAAATTATTTTCATTGTGGCAAGAACCCTTGGTGAATCAGGAATTTCCACTCCTCCGTCAGTATTTATTAAAACAATCGGGAGATTACTGTCTGTAAAGCTTTGAGAATAAGAGAATAAGTAAGAACTATAAAGAAAAGAAACAAGAATAAACAATCGCTTCATACTTTCGGGGTTAACTATCGAAACAAAAGTGTCAATTATTTTTGTATAAATGAATATCAATAATCATATATAAAACAGATCGCGAGATGATTGAGATAAGTTCTTCAGGGCCTGATCACCTTCGCCAATACGCCGGGCACCTGGAGCAGGTCATAGTCGTTGGCATAAATTAAGAATTTATCATGCCATTGGGGATTGAATTTTTCTTTATAATCTCTCTGACCTTTGTAATTAGAGAAAGACCTGATTTTCTCGTATGCAAACTTCATTGATTTTTCGGTAAAATTGTGAGGGTCATTTAGCCCTGACATTGGTGCAAAACCAAGGTTAACATACCTTATTCCGTTTGCTTTAAAGTATTTGAAGAGCTCTACCACGATATGATCCATTATGCCATTAGGTGCATCCGCGGTCTTTCTCAATAAATCATAGGTACCTTCATTTTTTACGTAGTCAGGAATGATATTCAGAAATGCAATAATTTTTTCTTCACTATTTTCAATAGTGATTACTGTCTGTTCTTTTATTTCACTTTCCACAAACATCCCCTGTGAAAAAATGATTTCTTCGCGGTCAGTCAGTTTCAACCATTCCTCACTGACAGATTTAAGTTTCTGGATTAAACCATCACGGAGTGGCGGGGTATTAATATGAGTAGTATATCCTTGTTCTTTTATTTTGTTAAGAGCATTTCTGATTGACTTTTTTTCGCCTCCTTCAAGAGAAAACGAATCAAGGTCAACAATTCCTTCCTGTCCGAGGAAAAGACTTTTTCTTGATAATTCAAAATAGAGCGGAAGGCTATCTTTTGGTACACGGTAATAGATATCTTTCAGACCATTCTCATAAGCATACCTGCTGAAAGAGATGATGCATTTCTTCTTTTCATCGATGTTTTCCGCAACAGGATCTTCAAGAACTACAGCGAAATTTCTGCTGACCCTGTAAGAGATGAATGCATTAATCTCCGTTGGCGCAAATATAAATTTGTCAGAATAAGTTTTGAAAAAATCGAGTGCGGAATTTCCAAATTGTTGTGTAAGAATTTTAGCCCTTTCTCTTTCCTCGTCTGTAGGAGTAACCTTGAACACGTATGGCCTTACGAGAGAATAGACCAGGAATGAGATTGATGCAAAGCCACTTATCTTTATCAGGTAAATAAAATCACGTGCAAAGGTATCACGAGGTATCAGATCACTGCTCCCTATCAGAAAAAAGTTCTGGAGAGTATACCAGAATGACTGAAAAATATTAAAGTCGATCTGAAAATGTTTCTTATCGAGAAAATAGAATCCTACCACTCCATAGAGCATTACAGCGGCAATACTCAGCATGGCTGTCTGTAAACCGACAGTACCTAATCTCGGGTTTGTTTTTATGTAATACTGCTTTCTTGTAGCAATCAGCGACCCAAGAATGAGTAATGCTACTGTAGCTTCTTCATAATCGATGCCCTTTGCGATGTTTCCAAAGATTGAAATAATACTCAATGCTACCGCAAACCACCAGGCTGTTCTCAATCCTCTTAACATAAAAGCTGCAGTAACAAGCAGAAACAATCCTGCAATAAATACAAAGCTGTTTGAAAAGCTGACAAAATCTACAAGCAGATAATCTTTCAGGAGTCTGAGTCGATCAGGAAGAGCCGGAGTCAATACAGAAATGATGTTAACAATACCAAGAGAAAAGATCAGAACTGCAGGAAAAATCCTCATTATCAGTTTATCAACCTTCAACATAAAGCTTACAACCCCGGTAAAGAGTGGTAGCCAGAATTCAAAGAATCTGAAAAGAAGGGTAATTGCAATCGAATCGGCATTGGTAAATCCCGAATGTATGAGAACATAAACCATTGAGACCTCAATTGCACCAAGCCCGCGCAAGAATGGAGATATAATGAGAAATATAACTACAACAATATAAGCTATAATGGCGGTAGATAATGACGGGGAAAAGTTCAATGCAATCATCGAAATATAAACATGAGCTATCCCAACAAATTCAATCAGGACTGATATTAAAACTGTATAAACAAATTGTTTCCTGTTTATTTTATTGTTTCCCAGTTCCTCAATGAAGAGTTCTGCTTTAGGATAAACTTTTAGAACCCATTTATAAAGTTTCCATTTTCTTATAAGTGAATAATAAATTAAAATAAACAGCAGCAGAAGGAGGATGACTGCTAAAAGTGCATACCATTTTCCCATGCCGATACTCCCTCCTGAAACAACAAAGAGGAAAGCAGGGATTGCAACAATTACAACCGATAGAATTCCAACAAAAGCATAAATTGAGGAGGCAAAATATACCTGAGTTTTGGTAATCCCCTTTTTTTCTATTTCATTACTGAAGAATGCAAGTGAAGATACTGCGCCGGCAGGCAAAAAAACACTGATAAAATTGCGTTTAAGGAAGAGAATAATAGCATCCCAAAGATTCAATTTTGTGTCAATTGAAGCAAAAGATGTGACATACATCGCTCCCTGAATAAAAATATAGAAGATAACAAGACCCAGACCAGCTATGATCCAGTATTTATTGGCATCTGAGAGAATATTTCTGACCGATAACAGTTCATGTTTCTGATGAAAGGTAAACCAGGCAGCCAGAATTATAAACAGGGCTGTAAAAAGAAACTGGGTAATGAGTTTCGCATTTTCATTAAGAAATATGAAGACTTTATCGTTAAAAAAAGACCGGACAGGTGAAGATGAATTTTCTTTTATCATAGAATGTTAATCAAAGTTACTATGCATAATATTGAAGTTTACTCCGAATAGCATTTTTCTGTAAGTAAAATTTTACACAACTGAACCAAAGTTACTAATTTCAGAACGCATTATTGTCTTTCATAGTCTGCATTATCAGTGGAAGATTAAATTTATAGTGATGATCTCCCGGGATTTTTCTGATGACTACTGATGTCCCGCTCAGTAACTCCGGGAAATCTGTTTTCTCGCCGTCACCGAATATTATCAGTGTGTGCACACTTTGCATTTTTATGATCTCATCGATTGTGTGGTAAGTGTTTTGCCGATTTCCCATTCCCAGCATGTTTGAGATGTGGATCTCAAAGTCGGTAGTGGTGGCAGGAGAAAGAAGAACAGCGGATTCAACTCTCGATTTTAACTCTTCCGGCAAACGATTTAGAATAAAAGGAACAATTTCGGCTCCAAGAGAATAACCAATCAGTACAAACTTATCCCTGCCCCACTCTGTGCCATAAAAATTCAGAGTTTTAGCTATATCTGAGGCAGTTTCTTCAGGGGTACGCCGTTTCCAGAAATATTTCTTTGAATCGAGACCAACAGTCGGAATGCCGCGTTTGGCTAGATTATCGGCAATAGATTGTTCAAAACCATACCATCCACCATCTCCGGAAATCAATAGAACGACAGGTGCATCCTTATCCTGAATTTTGGAATTTGTGATAACTACAGGAAGGTTCTTCACCTCGTCAATATTTACCTTTGGAGGTTTATCTTTCTCATATCGTTCTATTAAACTGTTAAAGGCATCTTTCCATTGAGGCATAAATTCGCTCCGTTTCGAAAATGTATGTCCTGATTTCGGTAACCCGATTATTTCAGCATTCTTCGTTTTGGAAACAAAATCCGAAACTGAAGAATAGTTGCAGATTTTATCTTCCTGGCCCTGAATGACAATCCAGGGATTTCCGAGTTTTTCATCAGGTTGAAGAGTATAACGTTTCCCTGGTACCTCAACTTTTTCAGTCAGGCCATTAATCTGGCAAAGCATTTCAGAAAGTTCAATGTTCGGACAGAATCCAAGTGATATCCCTCCTATGAATGTCCCTGGTCTGGCCTGGGCTATCACCCCATAAACGAGTGTTGCTCCCCTCGAATATCCCATAATTAAAGGTGGTTCATAATCAGGAAAATCATATTTTTTCTCCACTTCGGTGGCCAGCTGTACAAAATCAGCGGCAACATTATAACAATTACCCTGACGTACTTTGAGATTCTTATAATATCTGACAATATCAACTCCTATTACCAGTGTATTCATCTCCGAAAATGTCTGAGAGAATTCGGAGGCTTCTGTTTTCCAGCCACTTTCACCTGAAATCATTATTATTACATACTGAGGTGTGGTCGTCCTGTTATAAACATAAACTTTCCCAAAGGAAGGAACGTTTAATGAGTCGCCTGATGAGTATGCCAGGGCTGTGGATTGTGAAACGATAAGAAAGATAAAGAGAGCTAATGCAAAAGATAAGATGTTATTAGTTTTCATTCAGAGAATCTGTTAATTAATATATTATTAATGACTATATCCCATCTGTTAATTGAAGATTCTGAGTTTTCCGGACAGAAGGCATCGGTCAGGAATATTATTATATTTTTGGCAAGGCCATCAGTTCATAACAGCTTCTTGTACTTAATTCTTGCCGGAGTAGTATCGGTAACTCTCTTTTTGTAATTCTCTTCATACTCAGAATAATTGCCTTCGAACCAAACAACTTTTGAATTTCCTTCAAAGGCCAGCATATGAGTGGTCACCCTGTCAAGAAACCATCTGTCGTGTGAAATTATTACCGCGCATCCTGCAAAATTCTCAAGACCTTCCTCCAATGCTCTCAATGTATTAACATCAATATCGTTTGTTGGTTCGTCGAGAAGCAAAACATTTGCACCCGATTTTAGTGTAAGAGCCAGATGCAGTCTGTTTCTTTCACCTCCTGACAGTACACCACATTTTTTTTCCTGATCGGCTCCGGTGAAATTAAAACGGGCAACATAAGCTCTTGCATTCACAAGGCGGTTTCCTACCATTACGTCGTTCTGACCCCCCGAAATCACTTCATATACGGTTTTAGCCGGATCAATGGCAGCATGAGCCTGATCAACGTAACCAAGGGTAACTGTTTTTCCAATTGTAAATGTTCCCTTCGTAGCTTTTTCCTGTCCCATTATCATTCTGAAGAGAGTGGTTTTCCCGGCACCGTTAGGTCCAATTACACCTACTATCCCGTTTGGTGGCAGACTGAATTCCAGCTCCTCAAAGAGCAGTTTATCTTCAAAAGATTTTGTAACAGAACTAGCCTCAATTACCTTATCACCAAGCCTGGGGCCATTCGGTATAAATATTTCGAGCTTATCTTCCTTCTGTTTTACATCCTGATTAAGAAGGTTTTCGTAAGCACCCAACCGTGCTTTTGATTTGGCATGACGAGCTTTTGGGGACATTCTCACCCATTCAAGCTCACGTTCAAGAATCTTTCGTCTCTTTATATTTCCCTTCTCCTCCGACTCAAGCCTTTTTGCTTTCTGTTCAAGCCATGAAGAATAATTACCTTTCCACGGTATTCCTTCACCCCTGTCGAGTTCCAGTATCCATCCTGCCACATTATCAAGAAAATAACGGTCGTGTGTTATGCAGATTACGGTTCCGTTATATTGTTTTAAAGTAGTTTCAAGCCATTGTACAGATTCCGCATCAAGATGGTTTGTAGGCTCATCGAGTAGCAAAATATCGGGTTGCTGCAGAAGTAGCCTGCATAATGCCACTCTTCTGCGTTCGCCACCGGAAAGAACATTTACCATAGCGTTGGCATCGGGACAGCGGAGTGCATCCATTGCCCGTTCAAGTTTATGTTCTATATTCCATCCGTCATGATAATCGATCTTTTCCTGCAGTTCTGCCTGACGATCCATGAGTTGTTGCATCTTATCAGGGTTTTCATACACTTCAGGTTCTCCAAAACTATTATTTATCTTTTCGAATTCCTTTATTGTCTCAATGATTTCCTTAACCCCCTCCTCAACAATTTCTCTCACACTGCGGTTTTCCTCGAGCAGCGGATCCTGTGATAGATGTCCGATAGAAAAACCGGGAAGGAAAGTAACCTCACCCTGATATTCCTTTTCCATCCCGGCAATAATTTTCAGAAGCGTTGATTTACCCGATCCGTTCAAACCGATTATGCCGATTTTGGCACCCAGGAAAAAGGAAAGGGAAATATCTTTTAGCACCTGTCTGTGAGGTGGAAAGGTTTTCCCCACTTTATACATTGAAAAAATGATCTTATTGTCTTCAGCCATAAATACAGTTATTTATACTGCAAAAATAAGAAGAGACGCCCGGTTTGGACGTCTCTACAGTAAAATATTTTAAAAAATTATTTATTCCCGAAGAGCTTAACTGTATCATCCTGCAGTAATACCCAAAGAGTATATACACCTTTAAGCGTTCCTATTGGGATATTAAGGCAACCAAGAGCAGCAACAACCATTACAATATATCTTGCCCAGGGTTTGTAAGCCAGAAGTCCGATTCCGCCAACCAGGCCGAGAGTGGCCAGAAATCCAAAGAGTATTGGCAGGCTGACTGACAAAAATCTCAAAACCACTTCGGCAGTTTCATCACCTCCTACCTGGCTCCTGGCAAAATTCATAACAAAGAATATAACTACCGCGATGATAAGACCGAGAATCGCGAATCCTATTTGTATCGCTCCAACTACGGCTACATGCTTTTTCATTTTTGAATCTTCCATGACAGTTTGTTTTTTATGCAATTTATAAATATTTTCATTCCTGCTCAAATGACTGGCAATTTATTAATTTGATGCATAATCTGTTCTATTATTTTTCCGGAGCAACCATTTTATATAAATTCTGCGTCTTGAAAATAGAGATTTAATATCTTTGTTTAAATTTTTCGTTATGAGAAAATCATTAATACTTGCCACTTGCTTTATTATTATTACCCTGTCATTCTCATCATGCGAGAAAAATTGTAAGGTCTGCCAGCAAAACACATATGATTCCGGGAATCACCTGCTGTCAGCCGGTACAGAGACTGACTATTGTGGTGCTGATTTACTTGTTATTGAAGCAACCAAGGATGTTACGTATGCAGGAGTCACAACCAGATGGGTCTGCAGGTAGTCAAAACGCGACTTTATGTATTGAAAATATAAATCTGTGCTGGTTCGTTGTGTTGCCTTGTTATTGTTTTCTTCATTTTAGACTATTTCAAAAAATAATAACAAATCTTTATTAAGAATGTTATTCCGTAAAGACTAATTTGCAATGACTGGTTAATAGCAATGAAATTATGGACATTATGGCCCATGTTGATAAAATGTTAATAACTGTCCAATTATGCAGACTGAAGATCCTTTTCTTATCGTAATTTTATACTAGTCTAATCAAGCTTATAAATGACATTGAATATCAGCAATTTAGAACTTACAGGTAAAAATATTATAATTGTTGAGGACGACCTTCCGTCAATCAGGTACTATGAAACATTGATTAAAAATTCAGGTGCTGAGGTTTTGATATTTCATACAGGAAAGGAATTTGTTGATTATCTTGCTGTTACAAAGAATACTATTGATCTGGTTTTTATGGATTTCCTTATTCCGCTAATTAATGGGATTGAATGCATAAGAATACTCAGGAAAGACAGAAAAAGCACTCCGGTTATCATGATCACTGCCTACTCTTCAGAGCAAGCAAAAACAGAAGCCTATATTGCAGGATGTAACGAATATATATTAAAACCCATTTATCCTGAAAAGATATTTTTCCTTCTCGAAAAATACCTGAAATCTAATATTTCAACACCTCACGCTTACTGATACTACCTTTTCATTTTAATGCAGGTTGTATCACCTTGACATAGTCTGCGTAGTAAGCCTCCAGTTTTTTGGTTATTTCGTCTCCCAGCTCCTGCTTACCATGTGTTTTACATGAATTTGCAACCCTTGATGTATACTGGATAGCTGACTGAATTTCAAATTCTGCCGAATTGATAATGTATGGCTTTTGCTTCAGGAAATAATCGAGTCTCTTATAATAATAATCACAAAGTGCCTGTGACATCGCAATAGCTTTATCGGAGGCGCCGGCTGTAAAATAAGCTTCTATTATATCTGCCATATATGAATCGTACGGGATCTTGTCAAGAGGCAGTGCTTTCATGCAAAAATCGAGTGTTTCTAAAGCTTTTTCATTTTTACCTTCGGATGATAGGGCTTTTGCAAGCTTTGCATAATTTAACCTGGCTTTTATGACCATAATTGTACGCTGGTGATTATAATCTATATCAACGTTTTTCTTGTTCGCTCCTCCCCACTTAAATTTATTGATCATATTCCCGTACAATATATCAGTATCGATCCTACCGTAATCTAACCAGTTTTTATTTTGTGATTTTATGGGAACAAGCCGGTAAGCGAGTCCTTCCAATTGAAAATATTCTTCAAGACCCAAAGCATCATTCTGATAGCCTGTAATGAAATAAACAGGACGTTCCCAATTATTGTGTGCAAGAATATCCAAAACTATAAGCTGGCTCTTAAGTATAGAATTCCCTTTTAGTTTTATATCAATATAAGGAACAATTTTATCTGCATCTTCGGGTTTTACAGTCCCTGAAGCGAGTACTTTTGCCTTGTCAACAGGTATCCTGATAGTCCTTGAAGGAATAATATCGAGTATTTCCGTTGAGGAAACCTGAATTTTCGTCGCTTTATTATCGCTTTTAACAAAATCTATTATTGTTGAAATATCGACGGGATCCTTTGTTTTTTCAACAATAAAAATCTGATTATTAATCCCATCGTAATATTTTTGAACAGACAAAGAAACAGGCAGAGGAGCTGATCCGTATGTTCTGCATTTCATCTGATTTATATACCAGTCGGTATTAAGGAGCATCAGATTGCATACACGGATATCTGTCCTTTTATTTTCGACCTCCTGAGCGTACCATAAAGGGAAAGTGTCATTATCTCCGTTTGTAAAAAGAATAGCATCAGGTGCACATGAATTAAGATAGTCGAAAGCAACATCACGGGTCAGGTATCGACCCGATCTGTCGTGATCGTCCCAGTTTTCTGCACCCATAAGAGCCGGCACTGCAACAAAACATAATATACCGGCAACAGGAGCGGCAATCTTTTCACTGATAAGTTTTGATAAGCCTTCAAAGAGAGCAAGAACTCCAAGCCCTATCCATACTGAAAAGAAGTAAAATGATCCGGCATAAGCATAATCTCTTTCGCGCGGCTGGTTAGGATACTGATTCAGGTAAACAACGATTGCTATACCGGTCATAATAAACAGCAAAAGAATTATTCCCCAATTCTTGTTATCACGGTTCAGATGATAAAACATCCCGACAAATCCCAGGATAAATGGTAACAGATAATACCTGTTCCTTGAAGGATCGGTTTTCATATCTCCCGGTAAGTCGGATGTTCCAACTCTTGGTTCATCCAGAAACTTAATTCCCGTTATCCAGTTTCCGTTGACAGTACCTCCGGTTCCCTGAGTATCATTTTGTTTCCCTGAAAAATTCCACATAAAATATCTGAAATACATGTACCCAAACTGATAGGAGAACATAAACCGGAGATTTTCTCCGAATGTAGGTTTCTTAACGACCTTTTTCTCTCCCGCCTGGTCCTCAACCTGAACCGGTATTCCCTTAACCCTTCCCCATTGCCGGTATACTTCCTGATGATCAGCCTGGTCGCTCCACATCCTTGGGAAAAGCGTAATAAATCTTGGATCGTATATGCGTTCAAGGTTATGACCTGTTATGATATATTTCCCATTCTCAAGGGCATATTTGGGTTTCCCGTCCTTATAATCTGTTACAGGAGCATTATAATAAGGCCCTTTAAAAAGTGGCCGTTCACCATACTGTTCCCGGTTAAGAAAGTAGAGCAGGTTAAAAGGATTTGACGGGTTGTTTTCATTTAATGGCGTACCCGCAGCTGACCTGATCACAATAATAGCATTCGCGGAATAACCAATCAGGATTACCATTATTGCCGTCAGCAAAGTATTAAGGATAGTTCTGCTTTTCCCTGCTATATACCATACAGCGCCTGATATCATCAGAAGTGCAACTATATTGAGAAACGAGGAGCCTGAGATTACCCAGATTCCTGTGAAAAAGAGAGCAGCTATGGCCAGGACTCCGTTTTTTACCCTGTCCTCAGATGAAAAGGAGAATTTTACTGCAAATATAAACAAGATGGCTACAAGGATCATATGGAAAATCATCCCGCTATTTGACGGAAGACCAAGTGTGTTTACAAAAAACCAGTCAAATTTTGATGAAACTTTTACAATCCCCGGCATTATTCCATACATCAATAATGAAAGAAGGACTATTGAAGTTACCAATGATATTAAGAATCCTTTCCATGAAAATTCGAACTTCTTAAAATAATACACGAGCACTATCCCGGGAAGCGTCAGTAGGTTTAAAAGATGAACACCTATTGAAAGTCCCATCAGGAAAGCGATAAGAATTATCCACTTGTCAGCGTGTTCTTCGCCGGCTACATCCTCCCATTTGAGGATTGCCCAGAAAACGAGTGCTGTGAAGAAAGCGGATGATGCATATACTTCACCCTCAACTGCTGAAAACCAGAATGAGTCAGAAAAGGAATAAGCTATTGCTCCTACTGCGCCGGCAGCCATAACTGCAACTATTCGTCCGGTATTATACTGGTTTTCATTCTTGATCATGATCTTTCTTGCCAGATGGGTAATAGTCCAGAAGAGAAAAAGGATGGTAAATGCACTTGCCAGAGCTGACATCGAATTGACCATGGCTGAAACTTTTGAAATATTACCTCCGGCAAAAAGGGTGAAAAACCTTCCCATTATCATGAAGACAGGATTTCCAGGAGGATGCCCGACTTCAAGTTTAAAACAGGAAGCTATGAATTCACCGCAATCCCAAAGGCTTGCAGTAGGCTCTATTGTCGACAGGTATGTAATTGCTGCAACTATAAACACTGCCCAACCTGAGATGTTATTTATCAGCCTGTACTTCTTCATTCCTTCATATCTTTATTTTCAGAAAATATCCATTTAATTCAGAGAACGAAAATACTTATTTTTTTCATAGTACAGCTAACTGGTTACCATTCACTAAATTTGCTATTTTTGAACTATATTGCTTTTCATGAGATACAGGCAAATATTAATATTTTACTTTTTACTTTCCTCATTTATAGCCGTTTCAGCACAATATTACGAGACTGGTCAGGATCCGGCATCTATAAAATGGATGCAGATAAAAACTGGCAGATTTACAGTCATCTACCCTGAGAATTATAGTTCCTGGGGAATTTCTTATGCAAAATCACTTGAGGAATCATACTCAAAACTCGGATCACTCTTCCCCGAAAAGAAATTTACCCTGCCTGTTGTCATACATAATTTTACCATCCAGTCAAATGGTTATGTATCATGGGCTCCCAGACGTATGGAACTATATCCTACACCTGATCAGAACTCTCTTCCACTTTCTGCTGTAACACAACTGACAGTTCATGAACTAACCCATGTCCGTCAGATGGAATCCTTAAACCAGGGCTTTTCTAAAGTTATGTCGCTGTTTTTTGGAGAGCAGTTTACCGGAATTGTTGCTTCTCTTCTTCCTTCCTGGTTCCTCGAAGGTGATGCGGTTTTTGCCGAATCTGCACTTACTAAATCTGGCCGGGGACGCGATCCTTCATTTCAGAAACAGCTTAAAGCACTGATAGTTGAAAACAAGAGAAAACTCACTTATGATAAAATCCTCAATGGTTCATATAAAGTTTTTATTCCTGATATTTACGAATCGGGTTTTCAGATGGTGACCTGGGCTCTGACAAAAAATGATCCGCAGATATGGAATAAAGTGCTTAAATATACTGCTGAACAACCATTTACTCTTAATCCGGTTAACATAAGCCTATCAAGAAGTTCCGGCCTGCGAAAAAAATCTCTCTGGATAGAGACAGCTGATACTTTAAAGAATATCTGGACAAGGGAAATTATCAGAAACAGCCCTGCGAATTATGAAGGAGTAAATCCCGACAAACATGGGAAATATATTAATTATACATCTCCTGTTTTTGCAGGTACGGATAGTATTATTGCAATAAAAAGTTCATTATCATACCCTTCATCTTTTGTACTCATAAATCCTGTCAGAAAAACGGAAAAAAGAATTTTTGTTCCGGGGCAGGTATATCCATTATTTCTCTCTTATGCCAGAAACAGATTAGTATGGGTTGAGACAGAATCGGACCTGAGATGGGAAAACAGGGAATATTCGGTTATTAAACTTCTGGATTTAAAAACAAATAGGGTCAAAAAGCTTAGCAGAAAGACGAGATATCTTGCCGCATCAATATCTCCCGACGGAAGAAAAATCGCTGCCATTGAAAATACTGTTTCCAATAAAAATAACCTGATCATTATTGATTCTGAAACCGGAGCTGTAATTGAATCTGTTCATACACCAGGCAATGTTTATCTCCAGCATCCGCAATGGTCTGAAAACGGAGCGAAAATAACAACAATTTTCTTATCCGAAGACGGAGAAGGAATTATGTCGTTCAAACCTGATAATCATGAATGGGAAACGCTTATTGAGGCGGCCAGGAATAACCTTCAGTCATCATTCCTTAGAAATGATTCTCTTTATTTCATAAGCTCCTCATCAGGGACTGATAACATTTATCTCAGGGCTCCTGATAAAAAAATAGTCAGACTGTCCAATTCCAGATATGGAACTGTTGATGTAAGTAACGGTTACAACAAACTCATCTTCAGTGATTATTCATTATCCGGAAACAACATAGGCTTAACTGCCTTCCCAAAAACATCCTTGCCATCTGTAGACGAGAAAAATTCCTCGTCCTTTCTTATAAACAGGTTTGATATTAAACCTCCGGCAGGTAATACAGATAGCAGCACGTTTTACTCTCCTGTTCCTTACAGAAAATGGGAGCATCTTTTCAGATTTCACAGCTGGATGCCTTTTTATGCAGACATTGAAGAAGTCAAAGCCGATCCTGCCAGTATCAGGCCAGGTGTTTCTTTGATGACACAGAATACATTAAGTACACTTATCTCAACAATCGGTTATGAATATTCGGCCGATAGACGAAATGTCATTCATTCACGTATTACCTGGAAAGGATGGTACCCTGTAATTGAATCACAGCTCGACTATGGGACAGTTCCACAAATAAGTAAGATGGGAGAAACCGTCTCCAATCCTTCTGATATCAAGCAGGGTATTGGTTTTTTAAATACTATTTCTTTACCGCTTCAGGTCTCATCAGGAAGATTCTCAGAGTTTTTTCAACCTTCACTTTCTATGGATTACCTGAATAATTACATTTATCTGCCTGATAAAAATATGTATGATTACGGGCAGACTATTGTAACCGGAAGAGTCTATTTTTCAAACTACTATCGTTCGGCAATCCGTGATATATATCCGATGTGGGCTCAGATAATAGACTTTAATTATCGTTTTGCACCTTTTGACAAGACGATCTATGGATCAACAATCTCGCTAAAAACAGCATTTTATTTCCCTGGAATACTCCCTAACAATAGTATTAAAATCAGGTTACAAACTGAAAAACAGAATCCCCGGAAGTACTTATTTCTGAATTTCACCTCATTTCCCCGGGGTTATACTAATCTTATTTCAACGGAAATTCAATTTCTTTCTGTTGACTATGTTTTGCCTCTTGTTTATCCCGATTTCAATGTTGCCAGCTTTCTTTACCTAAAAAGGATCCGGACAGGGTTGTTTTATGATTATGCTACCGGGCCAGGCAAGTCGTTTTACGAATACACGGCCAGTGGGCTGACGCATCTTTTCAGTTATCCTGAGGATCCGCTCTACCTCAACCATGAGAAAGCATCCTTCAAGTCGTTTGGCGTTGAATTGCTTGCAGATTTTCATCTCCTCAGGATCCCGTTCATGATCTCGGGCGGAGTTCAGGCAGCATGGAAGAGTGTCTATGAATCACCCTCCTTTGAGTTCCTGTTCAATATAGACTTATTCGGTATGACTATCGGAAAAAGACGGATCTGACCGGGTCAGGAGATAAGTTTTCTGGCTGTTTCCCTTATCAGAAACCAGGCTTTTTGAACATGTCCGATAGTAACATTTGTTTGCGCAGTAACCATCCTGAGAGTATATCTGCCATTTAAGACAGTATGACTCAGGTATAATTTCCCCGAATCATTAAGTTGGTGATTCAGTTTTTCATTTATTATATTTATCTGATCTTCAGTATACCCGGCAGGGATAAACCTGAAACAGACAACACTTATTATAACAGGGGCAAGTATTTCAAAATCAGTTTCTACGGAGATCATCTCCGAAAGTTTCGCAGCAATAGCTATATGATTTCTTACTGTATCGCGAAGGCCTTCTATGCCATACGTTCTGATTACGCTCCAAAGTTTTAATGCTCTGAATCTTCTTCCGAGGGGAACGCCCCAATCGCGATAATCATTCACTTTCCCTCTGGTTCGTGTTTTCAGATATTCAGGGAGAATCTCAAATGTTTTAATAAGACTTGAAGCATCTTTTACAAAATATGCAGTACAGTCAAAATTAGTAAACATCCATTTATGGGGATTAAAAACAAAACTGTCGATAAATTCTTTCCCTTCAAGCATCCATTGAAATTCAGGCAAAATTAACGCTGTACCGGCCATTGCAGCATCAACATGGAGCCATATATCATTTTCGCGACAGATCTCTCCTATAGCCCTTAAAGGGTCAACAGCTGTAGTGCCTGTTGTACCCAGAGTAGCAACCACACAACAGGCGATAAGATTATCCTTTTTATCAACAAGGATCGCTTCTCTCAGTTTTTCCGGATCCATTGAAAAATCTTTTCTTACAGGTATCTTAACAAGATTTTTTCTGCCTATTCCGCTTATTTTAACAGCCTTTTCAACTGAGGAATGAGTTTGTTCAGAACAATATACTCTCAGGTTTCCTGATTTTTCAAGACCGTCGGTATTGGATGAAAACCCGGTAGTTTTCTCACGGGCGGTAAGAATAGCGGAAAGTGTTGCTGTGGATGCTGAATCCTGTATTACACCTTCAAATTCACCGGGCAGATTGATGAGTTTCCTTAACCAGATCATCATTTTTTCTTCGAGTTCTGCTGCGGCAGGAGAGGTTTCCCATATCATGCATTGGGCGCCAAGAGCTGCAATCATCATTTCAGCCAGAACTGAAGCCGGGCTGTTGTTTGCAGGGAAATATGCAAAAAAGTTAGGACTTTGCCAGTGAGTTATTCCCGGCATGATGATCTCATTGAAATCCTTCATCAGGGAATCGAATGATTCCGGATGCAGTGGTGGTGTATCAGGAATTTTATCGAATATTTCGCCCGGCTTTACTGATGATTTTACAGGCAGGTTTTCAACATTTTCCATATAACCAGCCATCCATTCAACCAGCTCATGGGCATGTTTTCGAAATTCGTCAGGGGTCATCTGCTGCTGCTTATCTAACGGAATCAGCAAGAAGGATAATTTTGTTTGCTTTTACTTCAATTATTCCTCCGCTTATCTCGTAATTAATTTCATTATTTTCCTGGTCAACAATTCTGACTGTACCGTTTTCCAGGGTAGAGATAATGGGTGCGTGGTCTTTCAATACCTGAAAAGATCCTTTTTTTCCGGGAACCCTGACCGATTTAATTTCCCCGTCAAAAATCTTCTTGTCGGGAGTGACAATCTCTATTTTCATCTCAAATTATTAATAAACAGAAGTTTCCCGAACAGCAAATTATTTTGACTGAGCGAGGATCTTTTCACCTTTTTCGATTGCGTCTTCTATGGTACCAACAAGCATAAACGCTGATTCGGGATACTGATCTACTTTACCATCCATTATCATATTGAATCCCTTAATTGTATCTTCAATTGAAACGAGTGCTCCTTTGATCCCTGTAAATGATTCAGCAACGGTGAATGGTTGAGAAAGAAATCTCTGAACACGCCTGGCTCTGTGAACAACAAGTTTATCTTCTTCAGAAAGTTCATCCATACCAAGAATTGCAATAATATCCTGCAATTCATTATACCGTTGCAATAATTCTTTTACTCTTTGAGCACAGTTATAATGAGCTTCACCAACGATTTCAGCTGTAAGTATTCTTGATGTGGAATCAAGCGGGTCAACGGCAGGGTAAATACCAAGCTCTGAAATCTTCCTGCTGAGAACAGTAACAGCATCGAGGTGTGAAAATGTTGTGGCAGGTGCAGGATCAGTGAGGTCATCTGCAGGCACATAAACTGCCTGAACCGAGGTAATTGATCCATGTTTTGTAGAGGTAATTCTTTCCTGCATTATACCCATTTCAGTAGCAAGTGTCGGCTGGTAACCAACTGCAGAAGGCATCCTTCCAAGAAGAGCTGACACTTCAGATCCGGCCTGGGTAAACCTGAAGACATTATCCATAAAAAACAGGATATCCCTTCCTCCGCTTTTCCCATCTCCATCCCTGAAATGTTCCGCAACTGAAAGACCCGATAATGCTACTCTGGCTCTTGCTCCCGGAGGTTCGTTCATCTGTCCGAACACCAGAGCTAGCTTTGATTCTTTAATAGCTTCTTTATCTACCGTGGATAAATCCCATCCACCGGATTTCATATTCTCGAGAAATTTTTTACCATACGTAATTACACCGGCTTCAAGCATATCCCTGAGAAGATCATTTCCTTCCCTGGTTCTTTCACCGACTCCTGCAAACACAGATAATCCGGAATATGCTTTCGCTATATTATTAATCAGTTCAAGGATTACAACTGTTTTTCCAACTCCAGCACCTCCAAACAAACCAATTTTACCACCTTTTGAATAGGGCTCGATCAGGTCAATTACTTTAATCCCTGTATAAAGAACCTCTTTTTCAGTTGAAAGATCCTCATATTTTGGTGGTTTCCTGTGAATAGGATATCCGCCCTTCT
The DNA here is from genome assembly GCA_002319885.1 of Bacteroidales bacterium UBA1797. GTDB lineage: Bacteria > Bacteroidota > Bacteroidia > Bacteroidales > VadinHA17 > LD21. Next base: position 11,278 of record DCFT01000032.1, on the reverse strand, counting down.
TGTCAAGAAATCCTATACCATCAATAGCTTCACCGGTAACATTCATCAACCGGCCCTTTATCTGTTCTCCTATAGGCATTGTAATTGGCAGACCGGTTGCTACTACCTCCATTCCTCTGCGAAGACCGTCTGTAGAATCCATTGCAATTGTACGTACCGTTCTCTCTCCAATGTGTTGCTCACACTCCACAACGAGCAAAGAGCCATCATCTCTTTTAATTTCGAGGGCATCGTAGATATCAGGCATTTCAAGGCCTTGTTTTTCAAAAGTAACATCAACCACTGGTCCTATGATCTGGCTGATTTTCCCGGTATTCTGTGACATATATCTGAGTTATTTATTTAAGTTTTAAGAGAGCCAAATTTAATAATTTTTAAGTTTTAACCTCGATCAATTGTCCCTTCCAATGAGCGAGTTCCCGATATTTACGAGCTCTGTTTTTCTATCAACAGGCACATTGACCTTTCCCAGGAGACTGAATGCTGCATTGATATAATCATTGGCAAGGTTTTCTGAGAGATTTCTAATATTCAACTGATCATATATTTCAGTGACCTTTTTAACTTTGGATTCAGGGTCAAAATCTTTTAATGCAAATTGTTCATGAAGTTGTCTTAACTGATCGGGTGAAGCTAATTCTAGTGCTTTAACAAGCATAATAGTTTTTTTATTTGATATAATGTCTCCACCCACAATTTTGCCAAAAACTTTTATATCCCCGTATATATCAAGGAGATCATCCTGAATCTGAAATGCGAGACCGAGATTTTTGCCATACTCATAAAGTATCTCTGAATCTTTGTCGTCAGCTCCTCCTAAAATTGACCCGATTTTGGCTGAAGCAGCCATGAGTGCGGCAGTTTTCAATTCAATCATCCGCATATATTCCTCGTCGGATACAATTGCTGATTTTTCAAAATCTATATCCAGTTGCTGACCAACGCAAACTTCAATTGCCGCTTTGTTAAATACTTTGAAGACTTTCAGCAAGAACTGCGGAGGTGTTTGCAGAAAACACTCATTGGCTATGAACGCCATAACATCTCCTGAAAGAACAGCCTGGTTAAGGTTCCATTTACTGTGAACCGTTGGCAAGTTTCTTCTTACCGGTGCATGGTCCATGATATCATCGTGCACCAGGGTAAAGTTATGAAAAACTTCGAGTCCGGTTGCAGGTACTATTGCTTCATCAATATGATCGCTGAAAAGGTTACAGGCCATCAGTGCCAAAACGGGCCTTAGTCTTTTCCCCCCTATCGAAAGGATATACTTAACCGGATCATTAAGCTTTTCTGCCTCTTCGTTATAGGAAAGATTCAGAATAGCCTTATTGACTAATTTTTTAAGATCGGACTGAGTATACATTTTGTTTTATTACAACCTGCTAATCAATTAAATTTACCCTCTCAGCGCTTCTGCACCACTTACAACCTCAAGAATCTGATTGGTAATTGCTGCTTGTCTTGCTTTGTTATACTGAAGTGTCAGCTCGCGGATCAGAACTGTTGCATTGTCAGTTGCCTTATGCATGGCAGTCATCCTGGCTCCATGTTCAGCCACGAATGAATCAAGAACTGCTTTATAAAATTGGATTTTTAGTGATTTTGGTATTAATTCTTTAATGATTTCTTCCTTTCCCGGTTCATAAATATAATCCGTCGGAACAGTTTTGCTCTTTCCTGATGGGACGGTTTCAACAGGAAGAAATACTTCATTTGTAAGGTTTTGCACAGCAGCATTTTTAAACTGATTATAAATCAGCTCAACCCTGTCAAATTCAAGAGATGTAAAACTCTTCATAATCTGTTCCGCCACCAGATTGACATTTTCAAATGTCAGATCATTAAAAAGGTTATTCTGATCAGGAAGCATGGTTACTTTTTGTTTTCTGAAATAATCAAACCCTTTCTTCCCGATAGTCAGAAGCGTAAGGTTTCCCATACGGAATTGATCTGCGTATTTTTCAGTTATGACCCTTCTGGTTTCATTTATGACATTTGTATTGAAAGCTCCGCACAGACCTCTGTTAGAAGTAACAACGATAATAAGAACTTTTTCCGGAGGGGAAACCCTGCCGTAAATGTTCTCAACTTCAGAATCTGAAAGGCTTTGCGAAAGATCTACGAGTAATTCATGTAATTTATTTGCATAAGGTCTCAACCTCACAATCTTATCCTGTGCTTTACGTAACTTGGCAGCAGACACCATCTTCATGGCAGATGTGATTTGCCTTGTAGATTTAAAAGAGGTAATCCTTATCCTTATTGCTTTTAAATTCGCCATTTAAAATTCATTTTTTCAGGTTATCCTGATTATTGTGGCTTGTATTTTATTACTAACTCACCAGCCACATTTTCAAGAACTTTTGTGATATCATCATTAAGAATTCCATCGCGAAGACTTTTGAGTGTATCGCGGTGCTTAAGCTCCAGTAACTCAATAAATTCACTTTCGAAACTCTTGACTTTGTTTATAGGCACATCTTTCAGGAGTCCCATGGTACCGCAATAAATAATAGCAATCTGCTTTTCGATAGGAACTGGAGCAAACTGACCCTGTTTTAGTATTTCGACGTTTTTTCCGCCTTTATTCAGAATAGCCAGAGTTGAAGCGTCGAGATCAGAACCAAATTTTGAAAATGCTTCAAGTTCCCGGTATTGTGCCTGATCAACTTTCAGTGTTCCGGCAATCTTTTTCATTGCCTTTATCTGGGCATTTCCACCAACCCTGGAAACTGAAATTCCAACATTAATTGCCGGACGAACACCTGCATTAAAAAGACTCGATTCAAGGAATATCTGTCCGTCAGTAATCGATATCACATTTGTCGGGATATATGCTGAAACGTCACCGGCCTGTGTTTCGATAATTGGTAAGGCGGTAAGCGAACCTCCACCTTTTACCATATGTCTTATAGATTCAGGCAGATCATTCATCTTCTGTGCAACTTCATCCGATTCGATGATTTTAGCTGCTCTTTCCAGAAGTCTGGAGTGCAGATAGAAAACATCACCCGGATATGCCTCACGTCCAGGCGGACGACGGAGCAAGAGAGAGACTTCCCTGTATGAAACGGCCTGTTTTGAAAGATCATCGTAAATAATAAGTGCATCACGACCCGTATCGCGAAAAAATTCTCCGATTGCAGCTCCGGCAAAAGGAGCATAGAACTGCAAAGCTGCAGGATCAGAGGCGGTGGCGAGTACAATAACTGTATATTGAAGAGCTCCATGCTCTTCAAGTGTTGCAGCAATATTGGCTACTGTTGAACCTTTCTGCCCCGTAGCGACATAAATACAATAAACAGGGTTCCCTTTTTCGAAGTTACTTCTCTGATTTATAATAGTATCAATTGCAATGGCAGTCTTACCGGTCTGCCTGTCGCCAATTATTAATTCTCTCTGTCCACGGCCAATTGGTATCATGGCATCTATTGCTTTGATTCCGGTCTGCAGTGGTTGTCTCACTGGTTGCCGGAAAATAACTCCCGGGGCCTTTCTTTCGAATGGGAGATTAAAAAGTTCACCTTTTATCGGACCCTTACCGTCGAGAGGCTGCCCTGTAGGCGAAATTACTCTACCAAGCAGTCCTTCACCCACATTGAGAGAAGCAATCTTTCCTGTTCTCTTTACAATGTCACCTTCATTAATCTCTTCAGTAGGGCCAAGTAATACTGCTCCAATATTATCTTCCTCGAGGTTAAGGACAATGGCTTCAATTCCATTTTCAAATTCAATCAGTTCATTCGATTGCGCATTTGAAAGTCCGTAAATACGGGCGATTCCGTCGCCAACTGTCAGTACTGTCCCGACTTCTTCCAATTCAACTCCGGTTTGAATTCCTTCCAGTTGTTGCTTGAGAATTTTTGAAACTTCTGCCGGTTTAATATTTGCCATATTTATCTTCTTAAAAAATCTTTAATTGTATTCTATTTCTACCGGGGAGATATTACACTTCCCATAAGTTCTTTTTTAATCTTCCGGAGTTTATTCTTTATACTTGCATCGATGTAATTATCATCTATCTGCAGAATAAACCCGCCAATTATTTCATTATCAATGTTTTCTTTAAGGTCCACTTTAGTTTTGAAAACATCTGAAATAAGTAATGTTATCTGATTTCTGATATTATCATCAACTTTTACAGCTGTAGTCAGCACTGAATCGGTAATTCCTTTATATTTTTTTGTGGCGTGAATAAAGTTCCTTGTAATGGCGGGGATAAAACTTTCTCTTCCGTTTTTCACTATAAGGTCGATAAGTGAGAGAGTAAGCTTCTCGACATTATCTCCAAGTATTATGTGAAATATAGCTTCTTTTTTTGAAGGAAAAATAATCGGACTGTGAAGAAAATCTTTTATTTCCGGCATTTTGCAGATCTCAGAAATAAAGACCATATCCTGATAAATTTTATCAAGGGTCTTTTTTTCAAGAGCTGACTGAAATATTGCCCTGGAGTATCTTACAGATATTTTGCTGTCGTTCATTACAGATTCAGGTTCCTAGTTCTTGGTGAAATCAATTTCTTTAAGATAATTTTCGATCAGCTTAGTCTGTTCGTCCGATGATTTAAGTTTCTCTCCTATCAGTTTTGAAGCAATGTCAACAGAAAGAGATGCAACCTGTTCATGAATTTCTGACAGTGCTTTCAGTTTTTCGTTTTCAATGCCTGTTCTGGCTTTTTCAATAAGTTTTTCAGCCTCTTCCGTTGCTTTTCCTTTAGCTTCGGAAATAAGCTTATCGCGAATTTCCCTGGCTTCCTTCAATATGTTCTCACGTTCTTCTCTTGCTTTCCGGAGGATTACTTCATTATCGCTCTGTAGCTTTAACATATCTTCCCTGGCCTTTTCTGCCGACTCTAGGGAATCCTTGATCATTTCATCCCGGGTTCTGACTGCATTGAGAATTGGTTTCCAGGCAAATTTTGTCAGTAAAAGGAAAAACAAAATGAAAATAAATGCTGACCAGAAAAGTGTTCCTACTGCAGGAGTGACCAGACTATTTGCTAATAATATCATATAAATTAATTTAACTGTTCCAATAAAATGAAGCTCTGCAACCAACCGTTGCAGGCTTCATAATTTTAAATTACTTCAATAGAGAAACTACAATTGCAAAAAAAGCAACCCCCTCAATAAGAGCGGCTGAAATGATCATTGCAAGTTGTATCTTGGAATATGCTTCCGGCTGGCGTGCAATGGCATCCATTGCTGAACCTCCGATTCTGCCGATACCAAGTCCTGCTCCTATTACTGCGAGACCTGCTCCAACTGCTGCTAATGTTCCTGTCATAATTAATATATTAAGTTAAACAAAAATTCTAATGCTCTTCCTGAATTGCAATGCCAATAAATAAGGCAGAGAGAAGTGTAAAAATATATGCCTGAAGGAATGCCACAAGAACTTCGAGACAATCCATAAATATCACAAATAGCACCGATACAGGAGCAAGTATAAGCGAACCGAATATGAAAATAAGGGCAATAAGGCTCAGGCTTACAAAGTGTCCTGCCACCATATTTGCAAATAACCTTATCATCAGTGCAAATGGCTTTGTAAATAAACTAATTATTTCAACTGGTATCATTATAGGTAATAACCAGAACGGCACACCCGGGGTAGCAAAAACATGTCTCCAGTACATTTTGTTACCACTGAATTGTATAATGATAAATGTACATGTTGCAAGGATAAGGGTAATCGAAATATTTCCGGTGACAATGGCTCCGAAAGGAGGAGGAGTAGGAATAAGGCCCATTAAATTATTGATCAGTATAAAGAAAAACACAGTCAGAAGATAAGGCATGTATTTTTCATATTTATGACCAAGGTTTGGTATTGCAATGTCATCACGGACAAATAAAATGACAGGTTCAAGAAAACTCTGAATTCCTTTAGGATGACTGATCCCTGTTTTCTTATATGACCGGGCCAGTGACAGGAATAACAGAAGCCCGATAATGGCTGCAGATATCATTCCAATAACGGCTTTTGTCAGTGAAAGGTCAAGAGGCAGGTTTTTCTCATCGGCTATTCCTGCTTCATTTACAGTTACAATTGTTCCTTTCAGGTCACCTTCTTCTTCAAGTTTGAAACCCTTATATACATTCTCTTTAGCGAGGTGTCTGGATGAAAAAATGTTCAGTCCTTTCTCCCTGGTGTATAAGATGACGGGGAGATAGATTGCTACGCTCTCACCATTTTGTTTTGTATATAGATGCCATTCATGAGAATCAGCAACATGATCAAGGATGAATGCATTTGCATCAAATTTTTCAGTTTTTTCATCCGTCCCTTTAACTTCCTGCCCAAAAAGTGAAATTGTGGTTCCGGTAATCAAAAGAAAGAATAAAAAACCAAATAAAATTCTTGTTTTCAAATCAGTATCAGTTTTATAATGCTTTGTTTTTCAGGGTCTTCACTATAACATATACCGTAAACAAAGTGAGTGCTAAATATAAAACAAAAAATATTAAAACATGCGGCAAAAAAGTTTTTTTAGCAACAATAAACCAGATGAATGCTAAGATGATATCAAGCAGGAACTTAAGACCGATAGATACGAGACTGAATACTACCTGACTATCCGGCTCTTTAGTTTGACCTTTAAGAAAAATAAAGACAGTAATAGCGGATATCACTGAAAATAAACAAGATAAAATAACTATGTCACTAAATAAGTAAACACAATCTATCATAGTGACCAGTAAATATCCTGTCAGCACTAACAATATAATTAATGAGAGCAGTTGAAAAAAGTATTTCTGAATTAGTTTCAAGAAAGGCGATTACTTCATAAATTCTTTTATTACAGTATAGATAGCTGCACTTACTCCAAGGAGTGAAAGGACAATTGTAAAAACAGGAGTATGCCACCCTGTGAGCTTATCAAGTTTTACACCTCCCCAGACGGTTACAAGAATAATTCCTGCCATCTGGAATGCAATCCCTGAGTACCTGCCATATTCCTGAAGACCTTTATTTTGCGGGTTTTTCGGGTTCTTTTTCTTTGATGATTCCTGTTCCGGCATTGTTTTCGGTATCGCTCATTTTACAGGTTCCTGAAAATATTGCACCAGGTTCTATAGAAAGTTTTGAAGTAACTATTTCTCCATTGATTTTTGAAGAAGCTTTCAGATTAAGTAACTGCCCAACGATAATTTTACCTTCGAGAAATCCGGATACTTCCGAGTTTTTGCAGATAACTTCTCCTTTCACCTTGCCGGTTGTCCCAATTACAACCTTCCCCTTTGTATTAAGATTCCCTGTAAGAGATCCATCGATACGGATATCCCCATTTGATTTTATATCGCCGGTTATATCCGTTCCGTTGCTAATAAGGTTAATGGTTGTGTTATCTGGTTCATTAAACTTTGCCATAACATTTAAATAATTAGAGATTCAAACTTAATAACTCACAAATATAAAAACTATTGCAGACAATAATAAAATTAAGAACAGAGATAATAAATTTAGTTTCATTCTGATTATGAAATCCCCTCCTCCCTTCGGATTAGGGCTGTTGAAAAAGACCATTTTAACCACAAATCGAAGCGAAGCGAAGATCCCAACCGAAGCGTTGGGAGTGCACTAAGACCACCTTCGCTACCAACTTCGCTAAAGC
>DCFT01000032.1:0-3382 GCA_002319885.1 Bacteroidales bacterium UBA1797 | reverse complement strand
AAGAAAGCTTCGGTGGTTGAAAAAGACACAAAGTGCACAATGATAAAACTCTATATTTCATTCCGATAGCTCCCGATACGTATCGGGATGGGACTTTGTGACCTTAGTGCCTGCCTGCCGGTAGGCAGGGTTAATGGATTTCGACTTTTTTAACAGCCACAAATTATCAGGCATTGACCTGAATTACACTGGAATAAGGAGTATTTTGTTCAGAAAAAAGAGTTAAGGTTCTACTTTGGGTCGTACGCCCATTTTAGATATATAGAACCCCAGGTGAATCCTCCACCGAATGCGGCGAGTATTAATATATCTCCTCTTTTGAGCTGTTTTTCATATTCCCATATACATAAAGGAATAGTGGCTGAAGTTGTATTGCCGTAGTTTTGGATATTGATCATTACCTTTTCCTGAGGAAGACCCATTCTTCTTCCAGTGGCGTCTATTATCCTGAGATTAGCCTGATGAGGTACCAGCCAGGCGATGTCTTCTGATTTAAGGTTATTACGCTCCATGATCTCCACAGCGACATTTGCCATGTTAACCACGGCAAATTTAAAAACGCTCTGTCCTTCCTGATATATAAAGTGTTCTTTGGCATCTACGGTCTCATGGGAAGCAGGCTTTATTGAGCCGCCTGCTTTCAGGTGCAGGTATTTTCTACCAGAACCGTCGGTATGAAAAATATAATCCATAATGCCAAAATCCTCAAAAGTGGGCTCAAGCAAAACCGCACCTGCAGCATCACCAAACAGTGGACAGGTGGTCCTGTCGGTATAATCAGTGATTGATGACATTTTATCGGCACCCACTACGATTACTTTTTTATACCGGCCAGTCTCCACGTATGCAGCTGCTGTCTGAAGAGCAAAGAGAAATCCCGAACATGCAGCATTAAGATCAAAACTGAAAGCATTTTTAATTCCGCATTTATCTGATATAATATTTGCTGTGGCAGGAAAAAACATATCAGGTGTAACTGTTGAGCATATAACAAGATCAACATCTTCAGGGGAAGTATTTGTTTTGAGCAATAAACCACGAACAGCCTGCTCTCCAAGATCTGAGCTTCCGAGTCCTTCTCCTTTAAGTATCCGTCTTTCTTTTATTCCGACCCGCTGCATGATCCACTCATCGGAAGTATCAACCATTTTCGAAAGTTCCTGATTTGTCAGCTTGTATTCCGGAGCCCAGGCATTGATTCCCGTAATGGCTGCCCGTATTTTTTCCATAGTTATATTGCTTCTTTAATCTTTTGTGCCAGATTAGCGTGAACAACTTCCCTGGTCTGAAGAACCATATTCATTATGGCTTTCCGTTTAGATATTCCATGCCCGATCACAACATTGGCATTAATGCCTACAATAGGAGTTCCGCCAAAATTTTCCCAGTCAAGACTATCAAAATAAGAATCCTTAAGGTTCTTGATCTTGTATATATGATGAAATGCTTCTCCCATCTTAAGAATTATATTTCCAACGAAGCCATCGCATACGACAACGTCGGTAAGTGTTTCACGGAAAAGGGCATTTCCTTCAATATTTCCTGCAAAATTTATTTCGCGATTTTCTTTCATTAATTCGAATGCAGCTTTTACAGTAGGAGTTCCTTTTGTTTCTTCTTCACCGATATTGAGTAGTCCGACAGTGGGATTATTTTTCCCCAGAACATATTTTGCGTAAATACTGCCAAGTATACCATATTGTAAAAGGACCTCTGGTTTGCAGTCGGGGTTTAATCCCACATCAAGTAAAACAAAATTGCGGTTATCAACACATGGAAGGACAGTTGCCAGAGCGGGTCTTAATACTCCCGGGATTACATTTACAGTATAGCTTGCACCAACGAGCATAGCACCTGTATTTCCAGCACTGCAAAAACCATCAAGTTCACCATTTTTCAGCATAACATATCCTACTGCAATACTTGAGTTCTTCTTCTGTGAAAACGCTTTTGCAGGGTGATCTGCCATCTCCACTACCTGTGAAGTATGAACTATTTCGAACAGGGATGGATCAATCTGCATCTCACTTAATTTCCTAAAAATAGAAAATTCATCCCCTATCAGGACAAGCTTCTCATTAACTGATAAATGCTTAAGGGAATCTACAGCGCCCTCAATGATTGCATCAGGTGCAAAATCACCACCCATGACATCAAGGCCAATTCTCATTTTACGCTTTTTAAGTTAGCCTAGTTCAGGCAGTAGCCTTCTTTTCAATAGCAAGCTTACCTCTGTAATATCCACACTCAGGACATACCCTGTGATACAGAACTGAAGATCCGCAGTTTGAACAGCTTGCCACTGTAGGTGCAGTTGCCTTATAATGTGTTCTGCGTTTATCTCTTCTGGTCTTAGAATGTTTGTGCTTAGGATGTGCCATTTTAAATTAATTTAATTATCATTCATTAGTTTTTTCAATTCATCCCATCGTGGGTCGTTCTCCTTTTCCTCTTCAATTATAAACTCTTCCAGTTTTTTTAACATTACCGGATCGCAGTTACTTTTCCCATCTTTATCAACAGGGTGTACTCTTTTAATTGGTATTGCCAGCATTATGAACTCATAAATCTGCTGCGTAAGGTCCAATTCGTTCTCATCTTGTGATATCGAAAGAATATCAGGATCAATATCTTCAAGGCTTTTTCCAAACTTAACGAGCAATCTGTTCTCGCTGTCAACAGGTTGGGAAAACATCTCCAGGCATCTGTCACAGCTCACTCTGACACTTCCCGAGATCCTTATCATCATATCGATATGGGACGATCTTTTATCCATTTCAATATTAGCAATAAGGCTTCCTTCCTTAACTTCCGATTCCTCAAACAATTCAAAAAACGTTTTATCAATCTCAAAATCAATTGTGTGGTGCCCTTCCTTTAATCCACTTAACAATATGGTATATGATGAGGACATCTCTTTAAATTTTGGTCTGCAAAAATATAAATCCTTCTTCAATTAAAAAAATTATCAACAAAAAAGTAACACTTATTGTCATAAAATACCAAATACCGACAGAAAAACGCTGTTTACCGAATTTCCCTCACCCTTTGTTAATATGATAATTACATTTGACTCAGATTAAATATTCTAAATTATGAAACACAGAGATTATTATCACCACAATGACTTTTCTCACCATAGGGAATGGGAACATCATCCCAGGGTAAGTATCGGAATTTTCTTCATTGTTCTGGGGCTGGCCCTTCTGGTCGCAACAAACGATTTACTTGGCCTGGGCAGTGTCAGCAGCTACTTTACCTGGGAAACAGCAATGATTTTCATTGGTATACTTCTTCTGTTAAACCTTCATTTCACCGGGGGTCTGTTACTTATAGCCGGAGGGGTCTGGTTTTTAAAGGATCATATTTTCATAATTTCGTC
>DCFT01000087.1:93779-166911 GCA_002319885.1 Bacteroidales bacterium UBA1797 | reverse complement strand
TATGAGAGTGTTTTCCATGGAGAGCTACTCGTTCCGCTATTGGAATCGCTTCCTGAAGGAGAAACATAGTATGTTGTCGCTCCAACTGTGGTGCTTAGTGCTAATAGTAGTATAATTAATGTACTTTTCATATTTGAATAAATTTGACGAATGTATAAAAATAATTGACTAACACAATTTATTAAACGTCGTACCTACTATTTTATTACACTAAATATATTTTTTAAGCAATATATTTTTAAGTTGCTCGTTTTGAATTACAGAATCACAACAATGAGGAAAATGTCTGCCTTTAGATGTGTCTAATTCATTAATTAACTAAAAAACATTAAAAAAAGTGTTCAGTAACATGAACAACTAACACAGTATGAGATAAATTTTTAATGATTAACGATAAAAATTAAATTTTATGAAGATTAAACTAATTACCTCCTGTCTGCTGATTGCAGCGATATTTAGTGCATGTAAAAAAGAAGAAATAGGTATAACGGATAATCCCGATATTTCCGGGAATACTGTTGCAACTATGCTAAGTAAGGTTCTTACCGATAATCAAACTACATATGAATATTCATATTCCGGTACTAACATTCTTAGTGCTGAAAAAAGCAAATTTGATTATACTGTCCACACTTATAATGATAATGGCCAGCTTATAAGTTCTCAGTATTATGGTAATGATGATATCCTGAGCAGTGATCAGCAGACTTATCAGGCAGCTCTCAGTAGTGCTGTATGGGTTACTCCGTCAAACGGAAAACAAGGAGGGACAATGACCTATGAATATAATAGCAACGGGCAATTAATTAAAACTACATATACCAGGCCGGCGATAACTACCTCTGAGTACTCTGAGTTCAGTTATGATGCAAGTGACAGAATAAACAGGCAAACAATGTACTGGGATGATGAAGCCACAGGTTACATCGATTACTCATATGATGATAATGGAAATCTGATCAAAGAGATGTTGTATAATCTGCCGGCCACAGGAGTCGCTGAACTTATCACTACAACAAATTATGATTTTGACAGTGAGCCGAATCCTTATAAATTATTTGGTAAATTGTTGATACCTGGAATAAATACTAACAAGAATAATATTATTAAGGAAACTTATACGATACATTTAACATCTGCCCAGGGATCAGATAATGTACAGGTTACTAAAAATACATATGAATATAATGCTGCAGGGTATCCTGTAAGCAAAAACGGTAATATATCATATATTTATAATTAACATACCTATTCATATGTGAAAGGAAACGCATCCGCATTTATATTAAACATATAAGAGGTTACTTAAGCAGACATCTTAAGTAACCTCTTATATTTTATTAATGTCTCATATGGATGATCAAATCCGCAAACTGATAATCTAAAAAGATAGAAAAGTAATACTTATATTTGCTGAATAATTCATACCTTCTTCAAAATCCGGATATGAACAACTGTTTCTGCTGATAAATTATTCATAATTAGATATGAAGGAATACAAATTGCTGGCTTCATACAAACTCAGATCCAATTATGAAAAAGGTTATGTCGATTATCCTTTTTATTAAAAGACTGATTAATCATATAAACATGATATATGGAGTTCGTAGATTATTATAAATTATTAGATGTCGATAAAAAGGCAACATCTAAGGATATTAAGAGCGCCTATAGGAAATTGGCCAGAAAGTATCATCCCGATCTGAATCCGAATGATAAAGACGCGAAAAAGAAATTTCAACAGATCAATGAAGCAAATGAGGTATTAAGTGATCCTGAAAAACGTAAAAAGTATGATCAATACGGAAAGGATTGGCAACATTCTGATCAGTTTGAAAAGCAGCAACAATATCAACAACAAGCTTCAAATACTCAGCGACAAAGATATACGAACTCACAAACTGGAGGAGATTTTTCTGATTTTTTTGAGTCGTTGTTTGGTGGTTCTGCTGGCGCATCCCGTGGCAGACAGGTAAAGTACAGAGGAGAGGATTATACTGCAGAATTGCATCTTGAGCTAATTGATGCTTACAAAACTCACAAACGAACGTTAACTGTGAATGGGAAAAAGATCAGAATTACCATTCCGGCAGGGATTGAAAACGGACAGACGATTAAAATACCCGGGCATGGTGGCCCCGGAGTGAATAATGGACCCAACGGTGACCTGTACATTACTTTTTCAATAGAAAATAACATGCGATTTAAACGTCTTGGAAATGATTTATTTACCACTGTAGACCTCAATTTATATGTCGCTGTTCTTGGTGGTGAAATAACCATTGATACATTAGATGGGAAAGTGAAGCTAAAAGTCAAGCCTGAAACTCAGAATGGAACTAAGGTAAAACTTAAAGAGAAAGGATTTCCTGTTTATAAGAGTGAAGGAAGGTTTGGAGATTTATATGTGACTTATGTCATAAAAATTCCTACAAATTTAACCGAGAAACAAAGAACATTATTTAGCCAGTTGTCTGAATCATAATTTATTAAAGAGATACCATGGAAACGGAATATTTAATATCTGTTGATGAGTTTTGTGCAAACCACAATATTGAGATTTCATTTGTCAGTTTGCTTCAGCAAAGCGGTCTGATCGAAATAACCACTGTAGAAGAAGAAGGGTTTATTGAGGTTGACCAGCTAAAGCAACTGGAGAAGTTCATGCGACTATATTATGATCTTGATATAAATCTCGAAGGCATTGAAACCATCAATTACTTATTGCAGCGGATAGATTCGATGCAGCATGAAATAGTTTCCCTGAAAAACAAGCTCCGAATTTATGAAACAGAATTCTGAATAAGCCGGCTGAATTATTGATGAGACTGTTCAATAGGTTATCTACCATATCTTAACCTGCATACTATCAGGAACCCATAGTGCGTCCCCCTTTTTTACTCCGAATGCCTGATAAAATTCGGGCATATTTGATAATGGCCCGTTTACCCGGAATTTAGCCGGAGAATGTTCATTGCTCTTTACCTGGTTCGCTACAGTTTCCGGACGTTCATTTACCATCCATGCCAGTGCATACCCCAGGAAAAATCGTTGAGAAGGATTCAGTCCTGCAATTATAGTATTGTTCTTAAACTGGTCGGTTCTCTTAAAAGCTTCATAAGCCATTATAATACCTCCGAGATCCGCTATATTCTCACCTTGAGTGAGTTCTCCGTTGATATGCAGACTGTCAACTGCTATATAATTATTGAATTGTTTAACAATCATCTTCGTCCTGGCAAAAAACTTTATGCTGTCATCTGTTGTCCACCAGTTTTGCAGGTTGCCGAGAGCATTGTATTTACATCCCTGATCGTCAAAACCATGAGTTATTTCATGACCGAAAGTTGCTCCGATAATAGAATATAGAAGGGCATCGTCAGCCATTTTGCCTTCATAACCCGGTACTATAATATTACATCCTGGTATACAGATCTCGTTGTTGGATGGATTATAATAAGCGTTATATGTTTGCGGTTCCATGTCCCATTCTGTGCGGTCAACGGGTTTGCCATATTTGGAAACCATATAATTTACTTCCCATTTATTGGCATTCATAATGTTTTCAACATAAGAACTCCGATCGATTTGCATTGAGCTGAGATCTTTCCATTTATCAGGATAACCAACTTTCATTATCACTGAACCAAGTTTATTCAACGCTTTTTCTTTTGTTTCACTGGTCATCCAGTCAAGAGCTTTTATTCTTTCAGCAAAAATGCTTTTGATTACGTTGCCTATCTCAATAAGCTTATCTTTTGTACCCTTTGGCAGGTATTCCTCTACATAGACCTGCCCTATCAGTTCTCCAAGTGAACCATCGGTATTCTGTACTACCCTTTTCCATCTTGGACGTGGCTCTTTTACTCCACGAAGTGTTCCGGAATAAAAGTTAAAGTACTCAAGATAAGTCTTATCATCCATGTAAGCTGAAAGATTTTTTACCAGATGATACTTCAAGTAGTTTTTCCAGTCGTCGACAGGGAACGATTTCAGGTAGCTGTTGATTGATTTTATGAATTCAGGCTGGCCTACAATAACGCTGTCAACATTGTGGAGGCCCATTCCAGACATAAAAATATTCCAGTCGATGTTGGGTGTGGATTCGGCAAGTTGTTTGAATGTTAATTTATTGTAATTCATCCATGGGTCGCGCGTATCTTCGCGTTTACGGGAAATTTGAGCGATTGCAGTTTCCAGTTTCATGAGTCTCTGAGCTGCTGTTTTAGCTTTTTCCGCATTATAACCCATGATACCAAACATATTTTCCAGGTGAGTGATAAATTTCTGACGGATTAAAACAGCCCGGGAATCGGTATCGAAATAAAAATTGCGGTCAGGAAGGCTTAATCCTCCCTGGTAGATAATAACAGCTATCTTGCTGCTGATCTTGTCATCCTGTCCAACATAAAGCTGGAGAAGAGGGGATCCGGCCACTGTATGAATATAAGAGGCGGCTTTTATAATACCATTAATATCGCTTATTGCATCAATCATGTCCAAATCGGTCTTCAAATCAGATATCCCTTTCTTGTTTAGCGATACACTATCCATACCAGTATAAAAGAAATCCCCTATTTTTTGTTTGTTGCTTCCTTTAACTGCATCTTTGATTGCTGCAGAAGATTCGCAAACACGTCTAATCTGGGTATTTATAGTATCCTGTATTAATTGCCATATGCCATTGCTCTGTTCGCTGGCCGGAATTGGATTCTGTCTGAACCATTTCCCGTTTGCAAAAAGAAAAAAATCATCTCCAGGTTTTATAGTGGAATCTATGTGTGAAACCAGAGCATCAGTAACCTGTTCCTTTTTTTGCTGACTGCATGAAGAGAATATCCCGATAACAATTATCAGAAGCATTGAAAGAGAAAAATGTTTATTCATGGAATGGTATTTTTGAATTCGGATTCAAATGTAGGAACTAATATTTAATTTATTCAAAATATCGCCAACAGGTTTCAGAATGAATTTTTGCGGAACATTTTAATTGCCCGTTTATCTCTTGAACAATATTACTTAATGCTCGATGAAATCAGAAAGTTGTAAGATTTATTGATAACTAGGCCATTATCTGAATAGTAATTTGTATTTTGCCCAAAATTAAAATTAAGATTAAAATTATGAGCACAGGAACAGTAAAATTTTTTAATAACTCCAAAGGTTTTGGATTTATAAAGGACAACGAATCTGATAAAGAGTACTTTGTCCATGTATCAGGACTGAACGATGAGGTCAGAGAAAATGATGAAGTATCTTTTGATCTTCAGGAAGGGAAGAAAGGGCTGAATGCAATAAATGTTAAACTCGTGTAATTTAAATATTATTTAAGACATTTATTAAAACAGGTCCGGTGTTTCACCGGACCTGTTTCATTTTATGATTCTCAGATTCAGCACTTCATTGGTTCAACTCACCGGTTTCTTATATCGAATCTATAGCTTTTTTCAATATATTGGCAGAGTTTGACAATAAACTCAATTCTGAAGATGAAAGGGGTCCTTCGATAATCCTTTTTACTCCTCTGTCATAAACCACACAGGGTACGCTGAGGCATACATCGGTAATTCCAAAATCAGATTCCACAAGTGTTGAAACAGATAATATACTATACTGATTCCGCAGTATTGCAGCAGTAATCCGTACAAGTGCCAATCCTACAGCAAATTGAGTAGACCCTTTATAGTTTATAATATGATATGCCGAGTCACGCACCTGTTGCTCAATTATCTGTCGTTCTTTTTTCCAGTCGGAACATTTTGAACAAACCGGACAGTAATCGTCTATGTTAATACCTGCAATATTCGTCATCGACCAGGCAGCGAATTCACTGTCGCCATGTTCACCCAGAATATATGCATGAACATTATGCACATCCACATCGCAATGTTTACTGAGAAGATGTCTGAATCTGGAACTATCAAGAACCGTACCTGACCCTATAACTCTGCCTTTTTCCCATCCCGAACGTTTAAGAGCCACATAAGTTAATACATCAACCGGGTTGCTAACGATCAACATAACTCCCTTGCAGCCCGATTTAGCTATATCTTCAGCAATACTGCCAGTTATTTCAGCATTTTTTTTGATCAGTTCGAGTCTCGTTTCTCCGGGTTTCTGTGCTGCACCTGCAGTAATAACAACTAACTGTGCATCAGCATAGTCTGCATTTGTACCTGACCGGATACCCACAGTAGGAAAGAAAGTCTGGCCATGAACCAGATCAAGAACCTGGCCTTTCATAAGATCTTCATTCCTGTCAGTCAGCACAATTTCATCAGCCAGACCACTCTGAGCCAGTGCATAGCAATAAGTGGCTCCAACAGCACCAGCTCCTACTACTACGACTTTACGGGATTGCATTGAATTTAATTTTTCTGTCATCGATTAAAGGTTATTTAGCAAATAAACAATTAATTTGTATCAATGTTGGATGTAAATTAACCTGCAATTTTTAAAATCTCATAGAAACCAGGACAATTACATAATTAATAAAGTTAGAGTATAATGCAGATGTTGTGTTGTTAAGATGGATCAGGAACTTTTAAATACACGTAATTTCAATTCAATCAGTCCTTCCGCAAAATCATTAGTATTATTGAAGGGCTTTACCAGTATTCCTTTTGCACATCAGACTGCGGAATTATTGGTTTCTCATGAAAAATTTACTCCCGACTATATTAAAAAAGACACTACTTTCTGGGCAAGGGTGGTCCATTTCGAAAACAGATACTGGAGTATTGATCAGCTATTAGAGGACCTTTCAATAAAGAATATTATTGAGCTATCATCGGGATTCTCATTTCGTGGTCTGGAATCTGTAAGGAAAAGTGAAGTCCATTATATTGATACGGATCTGCCTGCCGTGATCAATTTAAAAAAGAAATTTATTAGTGAAATAAAAAATGGAAACCTGGTTACAAAGGGAAAACTTGAATTAGTTCCCTTAAATTGTCTCGATGAAGAGAGTTTTCATAAGATAGTAAGTCACTTTCCAAAAGGAGAAATTGTTATCGTAAATGAGGGCCTTCTAATGTATCTTAACAGGCAAGAGAAAGAAAGTTTATGTACTATAATTCATAGACTTTTAAAGGAGCGGGGAGGTTATTGGGTAACTGCCGATATATATCTTAAAAATAAACGGGATAAACTTGACCTGAAAATCGATGAAAAAACAAAAGATTTTTTTTCAAAACATAATATTGAGGAGAATTTATTTAATAGTTTTGAAGAAGCGGAATCATTTTTCAGGAGGATGGGTTTTATAATTGACAGAGTGGCAAATGTTAAGAGGTCAGAACTTAGTTCAATTAAATATTTTCTTAAAAGTGTTACGTTAAAACAATTATTAACTATACGCAAAACGGGCAAGATACAGGCAACTTGGCGACTGCGTGTTGCAAATGATTAAAAGTAAATATATGATTACAGAAGATAGACTGGCTATGGTGGCGCCATGCGGGATTGATTGCGGAATATGTGAAATGCATTCATGTGAGGAAAATTCTCCTCTTTATAATCGACTCATTGAAAGGGGAATTCCTAAAGAAAGTCTTCCATGTAAAGGTTGTCGTTCCATCGACGGAATGTGCCCCGTAATCAAAGCTAAATGTGAGACCTTTATATGCTGGGCCGGCAGAGATATCAGCTTCTGTTTCGAGTGTGATGAATTCCCTTGTATAAGACTGCATCCTGCTGCCGACAGGGCAGAAATTCTTCCTCATAATATGAAGGTATATAACCTCTGTACAATAAAAAAATCGGGCATTGAGGATTTTCTTAGCCAGTCGGCTGATATAAAACTCCGTTACTTCAAAGGCAAAATCCATGTCGGAAATGGCCCAGGGATGCAGTGATCAAGATTTGATCATTGTTATTAAATCTATTGGTTGATTCATTTGCAGCAATCAGGATTATAATTCGTCTATTAAAAGAGATCGCAAATAATGAAGGATCTCCTTTTAAGGAAGAATTCAAACAACCCTAAAACCAACAGACATGTTAAACAATCTTTTTAAGCACAGTTTAAGATCATTTAAAAGACAGCGTGCATACATCATTATTAATGTTCTTGGCCTATCAATTGGTATTGCCTGCAGTCTTCTCATTTCATTATATGTAATAAACGAGGCAAGTTATGATAACTATAACACGAAGAAAGACAGAATTTTCAGAGTCATCCTCAATGGGAAAATAGGAGGTCAGGAAATCACTATGGCAACATAGCCCGCTATTATGGGATCAACGATGTTAAAAGAATTTCCTGAAATTGAAGATTATTGCAGGTTGACCAAAATGGGACCTTCGGTGGTTGAATACATGAACCAGGATTTCACTGATGAAAATATCATTGAAGCAGATTCCACGTTTTTTAACCTTTTCTCAGTACCCATATTAAAAGGCGATTCAAAAAGTCTTCTGAATACTCCACATAAAGTTGTATTATCAGAATCGGTAGCAAAGAAAATATTCGGGAATGAAAACCCAATCGATAAACCTGTAAAAATAGGTAACGACACCATAAGGTATATAGTTACAGGTGTAATGGCAGATATGCCCGGGAATTCTCACTTTGAGGCCAGTATGCTTACTTCACTTGTTACAAATCCAAGATCGAAAGTCCCGATCTGGCTGATCAACAGCTTTAGCACATATTTCCTTTTAAAACCTAATTCAAGCTTTAAGACCATCGACGCGAAGTTTCCGGACCTGATTATTAGACATTTAGGCCCTGAAGTTCAGCAATACATGGGCATTTCTTTGGAAGAGTTCAGTAAAAAGGGCAATAAATACAGGTTTTTTCTGCAGAACCTTAAAGATATTCACCTCGATCCTTCAATTCAGCAGGAGTTTAAAGCTGCAAGTGATCCGAAATATCTGATGATCTTCGGAGCTATTGCCATACTTATTGTCTTAATTGCTGCTATAAACTTCATGAATCTTTCCACAGCACAGGCTTCCAAGCGTGCAAAGGAAGTGGGGATAAAAAAAATAGGAGGTTCCACAAGAGGTATGCTGATAAATCAATTCCTGACAGAGTCATTTATACTGTCATTCATGTCGCTTATAATTGCATTGATTTTCATTAAGATAACTCTTCCATACTTTAATAATATGCTCAAGGCGAATCTGATATTAAATCTGATCACAAACTGGTACACCATTCCTGCTCTGATATTGTTTTCCGTTATTGTAGGGGTTCTTGCCGGGAGTTATCCTGCATTTTATCTTTCTTCTTTCAACCCGTATGAAGTATTAAAGGGAAGCGTGAAAAATAGTATGAAAAACGGAAGACTAAGACGAGTGCTCGTTGTTTTTCAATTCGCTGTTTCTATTCTTCTTATTGTGTGTACACTGATAATGTACCGGCAGATTAAGTATATGTTGAAGAAGGATGTTGGCTTTGATAAAGAGCAATTAATTGTTATAAACAGGGCAGAGGCTATCGGACAAAAAATGAAAGCATTTAAAGAATCGATCAAAAATATTCCGGGAGTTATTAATATTTCAAGTTCTACAGCTGTTCCTGGCAGGATAAACAATAATAATGGTTACGGACTGGAGGGAAGAAAAGATGAGTCTTTTCTGATGGTGACTAACTATGTCGATTATAATTTTCTCGACACCTATGGTATGAAACTGGAATCAGGAAGATCTTTCAATGAATCCTTTTCAACAGATAAAGAAGCCTGTCTGATCAACGAAAGCGCTGTAAAAAATTTCGGGCTCGCCGATCCCGAAAAAGCACGATTTGTACCACCGGGACCGGAAAACTCCAGAAATTACATTCCGGTCATAGGTGTTATAAAAAACTTCAATTTTGAATCACTGCGGAACCCAATTGGACCTTACATACTTTGTTTTCAATCTGAGAACTTCATGTGGGGATACCTTACCGTAAGGTTGTCAGTACAGAATTATTCGAAAACAATAAATGAGATTGAAAAAGTCTGGAAGGATTACACCTCAAATACTCCTTTGCAATATTATTTTCTCGATGCTGACTTCGAAAAAATGTATGTTCAGGAGAAGCAAAACGCAAGGATGGCTGTAATCTTCTCTATCCTGGCAATTTTTATTGCAACCCTTGGACTTTTTGGACTCACATCATTTACAGTTGAACAGAGGACTAAAGAGATTGGAGTAAGAAAGGCTATGGGTTCTTCTGTAGCTGGTATTTATGTTGCTGTATCTAAGGAGATTATCATTCTTGTTTCGATGTCAGCTCTGATTGCCTGGCCACTTATTTATTATATTGCACAAAAATGGCTGGAGAATTTCTATTTCAGAATTAACCTGGGAGTATTCAGCTTTTTTGCCGGTCTGGTTATTGCTATGGGTATAGCTTTGCTTACAATAAGTTACAGGATACTCAGAGCCGCAATAGTTAATCCGGCACAATCGCTTAAATATGAATAAGCCTATGTAAGTATTTTAAACAGCTTTAATTAAGAACGAATACTTAGTAATCCAACTTGTCCTTTTTTTATTTATCCGACTTCCCATAGAATTGAGAAATATCATATATTAGAGATTTGATATTATGTCGTGTTTGATCGACATTTATTTATGCCTGTAATTTATGATGCTATCAATAAAGGGTCTTATTAACAAGTGGTTAGAAGTATATTACCCTCAGAATTATGTATTAAGGTATCCGTTTACAGGAACCTTGATTATTTCAATATTCACTTTTGGATTCACTTCATTATATAAACCTTTTAATGTTCATCCGACAAAGGTTTTAAGTTTTGAAACAACTATGGCCTTTTATAGTTTTTTATCCGGTATTATCATATACCTGGCTGTTAAAACAATGAAAGCTGTTAAATATTTTTCAAAAGAAAAGGAATGGACTGTTTTCAAAGAGATTGTATCGGTTCTAATTATCCTGTTCTTTCTTGGCCTGGCTATATATTTCCTGGGCTTCCTGATTGAATCAGAACCAACTGCAAGCCGATGGAATATTTCAACTTTCTTCAATTCGATTGGAAGTGCCTTCCTGATCGGAATTATTCCATTACTTTTTTTTTCGGCAATAAATTATCGCTATTTATTTACCCCAGTAATCAGTTACAATGAGATAAACACAGAAGCCGGTCCGGGAAAATTACCTTCTGAAGATCTTATTCAAATCACTTCACAACTAAAAAAAGAAGAATTAAGATTTTATCCCCGTGAATTTATTTATGCTGAATCTGATGGTAACTATGTCATTTTCTATTTAGATAAAAACAATGTTGTTAAGAAGGAGATCATTCGTAATTCAATAAACAGTATTGAACAGCAATTGTCAGGTATTCCCTATTTCATAAGAATACATCGTGCATTTATAGTGAACTTAAAAAAAGTAAGGAGTAAACAGGGAAACACACTGGGTTACCTTATCAAGCTTTCAGGAACTGATGTAAAGATTCCTGTTTCAAGGCAAAATGCAAGGATATTCAATCATCATTCTGCTCTTTATCACAATTAGGAATATACAGCTCGTCACAAAATATTACCACCTGTACCAAATACCTTTTTGGCACCAACACCTTGTAACAAATCTTATCCATCTGTCCCATTTATTTTGAGTGAAACATCTTATTGCCTCAATTTGCAGTAGTTAATTATGTGCAAATATTAATCAAAACGCAATATTATGAAATCATTTATTAGAAAAGAGGAAGGCAAAAAAATTGTTATTTTAATTTTTGCCATTTTACAAAGCTTGTGTGTTTTGCAGGGTCAGAACCAACCAAAATTCAGCATCAAAGGGCAGTTAAAGGACCAGCAAAATAATCAGGTGGTGGCTTTTGCTACTGTGGCATTGCGAAGACTGCCCGATTCTACAATGGTTACAGGAACTTCGAGTAATCTGGATGGCGAATTTATCATAGGATCAATTCCTGCCGGGAAATATTCCCTTATCATCAGTTCTTTAGAGTATACAAGTGTGATAAGAAATATTGATCTGATAAATGATTTTAATACAGGTATTGTTTTTTTACACGAAAAATCTGTAACCCTAGGAGAAGTAGTAGTTGTTAGTGAAAGGATGAAAGCGAAAAACGAAGCAGATAAAACCATTTATTATATGAATAAAAAAATGTATGATGCTTCCAGTAACGGAGTGGAGATGTTAAGCTATATTCCAGGTGTCCAGGTAGATATAATGAAAAATATTTCACTCGAGGGTAGTCAGCATATAGTTATACTGGTAGATGGCAAAGAACGTGACAGAAATTTTTTAAGTCAACTTAATTCCAATCAGATTGATAAAGTGGAAGTTATTAATAATCCGGGTTCAAAATATGATGCAGATGTTACGGGAGTCATTAATATAATTCTCAAAAAAAATAAGGAATCGGGATTGAATGGGCAGGTTCATTTAGAAGTGCCAACTTCCGTCTCGGAGATGTACATTTTTCCTGATTACAGCTTTAATTACAGTTTCAAAAAACTTAATTTATTTACTTCTTATGATGGTGATTTAAGCTATTTTAATATAATTGAAAGCAGTGATCGTAATTTTCATAATTCCCTGGGAGTCACTGAAATTATGTCTGATCAGATTGTACGGCAAAAATATTGGTCACACAGATTTCATTTCGGATTCGATTATAATCTTGACGATAAGAATCAGATTAATTTTTATGCTTTTTACAATCCCTATTCAAGCGAACATAGCGGGAAAGTTAAGATGCAGGTCTCAGGAGATGAATTTGGTGATCAGAACTGGTCTTCTCTGAAACAGGATGCAGATATTAATCGTTCATCATTTTACTCGCTATACTACAAACATATATTTAATAAGCCAGGCAGGGAAATTGCATTCGATTTAAACTACTTCAACTTCAATGCAGTTAACAGTACAACCTATATCACTTTGGATGGTTCTCCCGATAATTTTCCTGCAAAGCAGGTAAATACTGTCAGACCTGAACAAAACTCGGTTAGCTTTAAGATTGATTACAGTTCTCCGATAACTGAGAAGCTAAGATATGAAGCAGGAATTAAGGTTAAATCTCAATTATTGCAGGACAGGCAATCTGATGAATTTAAATATAACGAAAGCATATATGCATTATATGGAACCATAACATATAATTATTCAAAATTCACCCTGAGCACGGGAATAAGAGCTGAAAGATCAACATCGGGCCTGACCGGCAGTTTTGACAATAATGTTTTTGCTTTATTGCCTGATGCAATGCTTAATTATAAGCTCAATCCGAAACAAAACATAAAATTTTCATACAATCGTACAGTTTATCGTCCGAATATCTATGATTTAAATCCTTATACCTCCAGCGATGACCCTTATTCTGTTCAGAGCGGTAATCCTCACCTTAAGCCGGAATTCCGTCAGAATATATCAGTTGATTATTCGAAAAATATAGGGAATAATTTTATTTCTCTGCAACTATTCTATCTTGACAGATCTGATGCAATTAACCACTATACTTTTATTAACGACACCAGTATTTTTGAAACCCAGGTAGCAAATCTGGGAAATATTCATGGCTACGGTATCCGTATGTCAGGAGCATTGAAGATTAATAAGGCAATCGCTATGAATCCATATATTAAACTTACCGAAGTTTATACACAGGGAAATTATCTGTCAGAGCAATATAACATAGCTGACAGGCACAAAATTGCAATCGAAACCGGACTTTCTGCTATTGTGAACTTCAAATACGATATTGTTGCATCATTGCAATTTCAGTACAGCAGTCCTTTAATTAATATCCAGGGTTTGACATTCAGTGATGCACTCTATTTTGTTTCCCTTGAAAAAACCTTTAAACAAAAAATCAAAATTGGGATTACGAGCGCCCTTCCGTTTTCAAAAAAGTTCACTTATCAGGGGTCAGAAATCAAAGGTGCTGATTTTTATTGCCATTCAGAAGGGAATATAAGATTCTCAGTCGCTCCTGTATGGTTTAAATTCACTTACCAGTTTAATTCAGGTAAAACATTAAAGAGAGTTAATAATTCAAAAGAAGATATCGATAGCATGCCAAAGAAAGGATTTTAGTTTAAAATATTATTAAAAAAACAGTCAGATAATTCTGCAATCTGGAATACATCATAATACTCTAACTGATTGCTCTTGCGCGTGTTAAAATATTTCTTTAACTTTAATCCACAATTCTGCAAACCTTAAAGCTACTGTTATGAAAACATCAATTTTAGCTGTGTTAGTTGGACTGGTATTTGTTTTATTTACCGGATGCGCACCAGTGCAAATTTACTCAAATAAGGGATTGACTGAAAAAACCGGATTGAAGTTTTATTCCTTAAAACCATTTTTACATGTTGAAAGAGATCCTGAGACTAAAATGATAGTAAAAGCAACTGTCATCTACCTGCCGGATCTCGCTAATCCACAATATATGGTTATACATGACGGGTTGAATTCAAGGAAAGTAAATCTGAAATTCACAAATGGTTCTTTAGATACTTTTGGTTATACTTCCACAGGAAAGGTTGGAGAATCAGTGGATGCACTTGCTGCACTTATAACAAAAAGCACGGATGCTCTGACAGAACTGAGCGGATTGAAAAGCATTCAGTCAGCAAAAGCCTCTCAGGGTAATGTGGAACTTTATGAAATTATTTTCGGAGACGATAAAACTACTCTCAGGGAAGTTACCATTACTAAAGATTGAAACCTGATGAAGAGGGATTGATAGAAACTTTCCGGGATGTTTCTATATCAATATACATTGATAATATGACTTTTAACTTCA
This sequence comes from Bacteroidales bacterium UBA1797, assembly GCA_002319885.1. GTDB lineage: Bacteria > Bacteroidota > Bacteroidia > Bacteroidales > VadinHA17 > LD21. The sequence goes on along the minus strand of DCFT01000087.1, from coordinate 152,170 downwards.
ATGCTGCCGGACTGTTCTATTTTCAGACAATAATATCTACCTTTACAGATTAATATTGTATTATTAATAATTTGAAAAAGGAATTATTCACTTTATCATTATTTGCCATGAATAAAATATTCAGAAAGTATCTTTTAATTTTTTCTTTATTGATATTCAGCTTCGGCACAAGGGCTAATAATCCTCTTGCAACAAAAGAACAGATAGGAATGTTTAAAAACTCTAAAACCTGCGTTGTGATGGAGAGCGGTGTCAGTTTTTTTAACGCACCAATTAAAGATGCTGTTCAGAAATACTGGAAAGCAACAGGATATGAGTTTATCGACCAGAACGAGTTTAATATACGAAGGAAAGACCCGAAGTATTCTTTTATAGTCCTGCTGCAGGGTGCTTTTGATAAAGACCCGGGTGGAGTAAGTTATAGTTACATCAGTTTGTTGCTTGGTGATCCATCGGACAATCTGACTAAAATGCCTGAATTCTGCAGTATCCCTCTTTCTTATTCAGGCGATCTTGATGCTGATTATGAATACGTTATACCTGCGATTGTTAAATTTATGCAGATACATCTTAATAACCTTGAAAATTACCGTTTCAAGATTTCGTTAAACGGTTTGAAATTCTATAACAAGACAGGTTTTCACGATAAGGTTTTGTTGTTGAACAAAGATAAAATGGCACCAGATGCTGATACTCCTGAGAAAATTAAAGCTGTATACCCATATAAAGTTAAACTTCTGGAAGCTTCTGAAATAGCTAAGGAAATTGCATTAAATCCAAAGAATATTTTATTCCATTTTCATGTTGGTCCTTCCGGGGACGAAGGTTCCGGAAAGTGTTTCGAAATGTTATTCGATGTTGATGGCAATCTCTATTATTTTAATTCCCGCAAAATAACCAATGATAATCCTGATGGATTTAATGTGAATGATTTTAATAATATAAAATAGTATATCTTAATTAATGCAGAACCAGTAAAGGAAAATCTTTGATCCGGATTTCCTAAAAATTGAACAATTAAGCATAGACTGATGTTAAAAATAGCAGAATAAATATTCTGCTTCTGAATGCTATTTATAAAATGACTGTGAGGTTATTCTACAATAGTCAGTAAAGAAATTAGTATTCAATAACTTAATATATTTTATTATGAAATATAAACAACTTGGTAAAACGGGAGTTTTAGTATCGGAGCTTTGTCTTGGTACAATGACTTTCGGCGGAAAAGGATACTGGAAAGCTATCGGGCAATTGCCCGAAGAAGAGGTAACTCAGTTAATAAAAACGGCAGTTGACCATGGGATTAATTTCTTTGATACGGCTAATGCATATTCTGAAGGACTATCTGAAATTCTTTTAGGCAAAGCATTGAAAAACCTTGGTATTTCTCATCAGGCAGCGTTCATTGCGACAAAAGTGCGACTGAGGATGGGAGAGGGGCCAAATCAGGTAGGACTCTCAAAACTCCATATTCAGGATTCGGTGGATGATAGTCTGGTCCGCCTTGGTCTCTCACATATAGATATGTTATATATTCACGGTGTTGATCCGATAACATCCCTTGAGGAAACGATGCGGGGACTTGAAGATGTCGTCAGGGCGGGAAAAGTACGTTACCTGGGAGTTAGTAACCATCCTGCCTGGATGGTAGTTAAAGCAAATAGTATTGCCTCCGGCCTCGGCTGGTCAAAATTTGTTGCGTCTCAGAATTTTTACAGTATTGCAAGCCGTGATATTGAAAGAGAAATAGTCCCGATGGCTCTCAGTGAAGGTATCAGTATAATGCCATGGAGCCCTCTAGCAGGCGGATTCCTGTCGGGGAAATACACAAGAGATATCAAAACTACAGGCAACAGCAGAAGAGATGAATTTGATTTCCCTCCAATAAATAAAGAGAAAGCTTTCGATATAATTGACGTGTTGACAAAAATCGGGAATCGTTACAATGTATCAGCAGCAAGGGTGGCGTTATCGTGGACAAAGGATAAAGCAGGTGTAGGAAGTGTTATTATAGGTGCTAAAAATCAGGAACAGCTTCTTGATAACATCGCTTGTACTCAGTTAAAACTGACGCAGGACGAGATAAACGAGCTCGATTCTGTGAGCGCACTGACACCCGAATATCCTGGTTGGATGGTTGACAGGCAGTTAACCGGCAGATTCCCGGAAATAAAGTAATAAACCTCCTGATTCTCTGCAAGTGGAATTAACTGAAGTACAATTATCAAATCTATAAACTGATTTTTTCTCTTTGTAACTATGTGCCTACTCTGTAAACTCAGTGTCAGTTCTTACTTTTTTGTTACACAGAGGGCCACAAAGAAGACTCAGAGAACCACTGAGATCTATTTATGTATTGTTCTTAATTAATATTGACTATTTTTGCGCACTTTTCAGCAACTGTTGAGGCAAATATTAATTTCAATCAGAAAATCTAATAAATGATAACAGCATCAAATCTCAGCATTCAGTATGGTAAACGCATTTTGTTTCAGGATGTTAATCTCATTTTTACCCCTGGCAACTGCTACGGTATAATTGGGGCAAACGGAGCCGGAAAATCAACTCTTCTCAAAATGCTTTACGGGGGTGTTGAACCCAGAACAGGTTCAGTTTCTTTCGGGCAGGGCGAACGGTTGTCGGTTCTGAAACAAGACCACTTTGAATTTGACGAATGTACCGTTCTCGATACTGTTATGATGGGGCATAATCAACTATGGAGTATTATTAAGGAAAAAGAAAGTCTTTATTCAAAATCAGATTTTTCAGATAAAGACGGATTAAGAGCATCTGTGCTGGAGGAGAGATTCAATGAACTGGATGGATGGAATGCAGACAGTAATGCTGCCAGTTTGCTGAGTGGTCTGGGAATAAAAGAGGAACAACATCATAAGCTATTAAAGGAACTTACAGGAAAAGAAAAAGTGAAGGTGCTGCTTGCACAGGCCCTCTTTGGGAAACCTGATAATCTTCTGCTTGATGAACCGACTAATGATCTTGATCTTGATACTGTAAACTGGCTGGAGAATTACCTCTCGGAATTTGAAAATACGGTTCTGGTAGTGTCGCATGACCGGCATTTCCTCGATTCAATCTGCACGCAAATTATAGATATAGATTTTAGCAGGGTGCAGCAATTTTCAGGTAATTACAGCTTCTGGTACGAGTCAAGCCAGTTAGCCCTCCGTCAACAACTCACGCAGAACAAAAAAGCAGAGGAAAAGAAGAAGGAACTTCAGGAATTCATTGCACGATTCAGGGCAAATGTAAAAAAGTCAAAACAGACTACCAGCCGTAAAAAAATGATTGAGAAACTAAATATTGAAGAGATTAAACCATCTACACGTAAATATCCAGGCATCATTTTTACTCCGGGTCGTGAGCCAGGCAATAATATCCTAACGGTAAAGGGATTGAGCGAAACCTTTGAAGGAAAGCTGCTTTTCAGGGATCTGAATTTTACAGTCAACAAGAATGATAAAATAGTATTTCTTTCCAGAGATTCCCGGGCTATGACGGCTTTGTTTGAAATTTTGAAAGGTCACGATCAACCTGATCAAGGTTCATTCGCATGGGGACAAACTATTGTAAAAGCATATCTCCCGCTTGAAAACGAGAAGTTTTTTGAAAAGGATATTAGCCTTATTGACTGGCTCGCTCAGTACTCAGAGGATACCAGTGAGTTGTATTTGAGAGGATTTCTGGGAAAGATGCTTTTTTCCGGGGAGGAAGCTAATAAGAAAGTGAACGTGCTGTCGGGAGGAGAAAGAGTCAGGTGTATGATAGCACGCATGATGATACGGAACGCCAATGTAATGCTTCTTGACAGCCCTACGAACCATCTGGATCTGGAGTCAATACAGGCATTTAATAATACTTTAATAAAGTTCAAGGGAAATATCTTAATGTCTTCCCACGACCATGAGTTTATCCAAACTGTATGTAACCGGGTGATCGAAATCGGACCGAATGGTATGATTGACAAACAGATGGAATACGATGATTATATATCAGATGAGACTATTACCGGGAGAAGAAATAGTTTATATCCGCCCATGAAGGTTTAATCATATCTGTTCTTTATAAGAGTAATGGACTACTATATTTACTGCTAATTTAAGAGTTCATCAATATAGTGCTGTTCATCCGGAGTCAATTGAACAACTTTATTAAAATTTGCCCAGACAGGGTCAGTTCTTCTGACTCCCTCCCAGGTATATACGTCCTCAAATTTTCCGCCATAAACTAATTTGTCCATAGTATAATATTTATAGACGTGGACAAGGATTCCTGAACTGGAATCATATCCGGTAACAGTGGTACGTATCAGAGAGGCTCCGGGATTTTTCAAAAGAGCTTTTATCTGTTGCAGAGCAGGACTGTTTTCCTCTCCATCCAGACGAATTTCAAGAAACCATGTCAGCTCTACTAACGGAGTACTAATCTCTCTTTTATACAGAGTGCGTTTTACATTGCCTGCAATCTGAAGTAATTCTATTGTTGCACTGCAGTCAATTAAGTTTTTTCCTTTGTTGCCTACCCTCGATGAGAGGTAAATATGCTGATTACGGTAACGGATAAAAAAATTCTCTGTAAGATGCAGATCATTTGGTCGCTGTAGAAATTTATATGCAAGGAAGCCTCCAAAAACGGGAATAAAGGACAGCTCAAAGCACGATTCAATAAATACTATTAATTGCCCTGCTCCGGCTTTTGGTACAATATCGCCATATCCGATTGTTGTGAATGTGACAGCGCTGAAATAAATGTAATCAAGAAAACGAACCGGTTCATCTCCTGTTGCGGACTTGAAATCCAATGAATCAGACAGGAAATACAAAATGCCAAAAACTATGGTAAATAATAAATAGATAGTCACACCTTTCATAACAGCGCTCAGAATCCGGTTTGACCAAAGAGATGAAGAGATGTTTTGAATAGACTTAGAAAGTACTCTAAATTCCATAATTTATTTTCAGGCTCAGATCTTAAAGTTAGCCAACTTCTTTCTAGAAATAATTACAATTAGGAACAAATTTTAATGCTTTATTAATTTTATTGTTGAAGTTCCCATTTTCGTCTCAAAAAAGGAAGCTGACTTAAATCTGACTGCCTGATTTTTAATAATTGGATAGCAGGATTACCTTCTGTGATCCTGTTTGGGGTGACTAAAAAGAAAAAGCCTGTCATTCACCGCGGCTTTTGAATAAAAGAATTTTAATCTTTAGGTAGCATTTTTTATTTTCCTGCCAATTGGAGAAACAAATTAAAAAATTACTTTTTAAAATCGCCTTGAAAATTATGATGAGAATGAGATAAAGATGATATTAGCTTAGGAGTAGTTTTTCACATCAGGTTAAGCATAGTCTCTCAAAAATGGCGAAGGTAAGTATCTCTGATCGTTTTTTCCGTTTAATGGATTAAATGTTAGTACTGTACCGCCCTTTTCCGGTTATAATTAATTTAGCCAAAATTCATCTATGAAGGTGAATTGGAAAATTTCAGAAACCGGACATTCAATGTTGAGAATTTCCAAATATGGCAAAAGACGCCTGGTTCCTTGCGGTTCTGATCCTGTTCCGCATTAGGGCATAAATCTGTTGCTCTGGGAAGGATAACCGGATTTCTGGCAAAATTTAACATTTTTGGTATTTAATTTAAAAATTTTAATTTGCATAATATACCTGAAACAGATTAAGGATTATATTAAATTTTGAACGGATTTAACAATGTAACAAACATGAAACAGAACGATTTAGCAATAACAATAAAAGCGGGTCGAAAATTATTACTTGCTTTTTTGTTTGTTTTTGTATTTTCTGGTAGTGCATATTCACAATGGCGGCTTTACATATCAAATGATGTGTGTATGGACAATACATGGGCTCTGACAGAAAAGCAAACCCACGATTACATTGCCAATCTCATGGCTGCTAATCTTGATGCTATGAACGCAACCGATAAGGAACCCTGGCAGAACAAAGCTCGATATACTTGTACTGTGACGAATGAGATTTTCTTCTTTCTGGACAAATACCCGGAAAGGAGCAGCGAACTTGTAAGCCGCATTCGCGAGGGGCGTATTATGCTAAGCCCATTTTTAGTAAATACCGATTGGGGATTTGCCGGGGTTGAAGGTTTTTTACGGAGTCTATACCCTGCCAAACGTTTTGCGATAGCCTATAATTTGCCCCTTAACCATGCTGTACACAGTGAACTGCCCAGCCTGCCCTGGGGTGTAGCTCCGTTGTTGTCAGGTTGTGGCATACATTGGATAAATAAGCCATTCTTGAACTACGATGCAACTTTTGGAAGTCTAAGCAATCCTCCTATTTTTATATTATCAGGACCAGACAGCAGCAAAATAAATGTTGTAATGGACAAATATGCCAGTCTACACTATTTTTATGCGCAAGGGGGCGGAGTCCTTAAAATTACACCTTTTAATAAAGATACATTAACTATTGAAAGCTTTTGGTTGCCTCATTACTCATCTTTGCAGTATTACCCTATGAAAGCCATTTTGGCTGAAGGGACTCATTCTGATCTTTCATCTAACAGTGCCTCTCAGGTAGCAGATATAACTAAGAAAATTATCGATTATAATATGCAGGCTAAAAAGTCTGTCACTATGGTTAATGCTACGTTTCCCATGTTTACTGATCTTGTGGATTCTACTCAGGCTTCAGAACCATTTCTTCCGGTTTTGAAAGGTGATTTTGGACATAGTTGGGAACTTTGGCCTTTGGCATTGGCTAAATATGCTACCTATCTGCGACAGGGTGAAAATAAATTAGTAGCCTCTGAAGCATTATTAGCCTCGGCTAACGTTGATTTAAGAACCGATACTATATTGTTGTCAATCCATCGCCGCGCTGAATGGCTGATGGCAATGCTTGCCGACCATGCGTGGAATGGATTTGATTCAACCAATATACGTACAAACAGCACTATTCGGAAGCGCTTTTCGGAAGAACTCATTTCACTTACTGATTCCATTACCAAAATTGGCTTTGATTTAAATGGGCTTAAACATGTGTCAAATACAATAACCATCTACAACCCTACTAATTACAAAAATTCCTCATTGGTTGAAGTTCCACTACCAAAACCAGGTAATGAAATGACTGTTTGGGCTAATCAGAAACAGTTACCAACACAGTTAATCATCAGGGATGGGATAAAATCACTTTGCTTCATTTCCGATACAATACCAGGGTATGGTTTTGCAAACTACAGAATAAAATCAGGTAAAATCGCTGTTTCGAAAAAAGAAGCGAGGTACAATATTAAAATAAATAGTAAAACGGGTATCGACATTATCAATTCACGAACTTCCGAAATTGAAACATCATTACAATTAAAATACTTGTCCGACACTTCCTATTATGTCAGCATGCAGGAACCAAGACTAATCTCTGAAGGTTCGTTGGCTTCGATTTATCAGATTAAAGGCCATTTGCTTAAAACCGAATTTACTATAGAGTTATTAGTTAGCAAATCAAGAAACGATATTGATTTCAGTATCGCGTTGAACAAAGTGGCAAACATCTCAAAAGAAGGAATTTATCTGATTTGTAAATTACCAAAAAAATCCTTGCTGCATGTTGAAACTACGGCTGCTGTGGTGAGTCCTTACCTTGCCCCAAAAGGTAATTATCTGCCTGGGGCTGATACAACTCGCATGGTTATGCAGGGTTTTGCAAATGCAGAATATCCTAATGGAGGGGGATTGTTGCTGGCTTCACCCGATGCTTTTTGTCTGAATCCTTCCGACACTGCATTTGTAATTCAGTTGCTCGGGAACAATAATAATTACAAAGAAGCCATTAAAGATCAAAATGGTGAAATCAGTTTCGACTTTCATTTTTCTCTTACACCTTACTCTGGTACCTATTCATCAGTTCAGTCACATACTTTGGGTTTCTTAAAACAAATGCCTTTAATTGTTGCTAATGGAGAAATTGCAGTCTCACCCCCCCGATTCAGTATTTTAAATTCCAGCATAAAAGTAACTGCGTGTAAACCAGCTGACCCTGCTTTTGGAGACGGAACAATTCTCCGGCTCTGGAATACTTCACAGCATCATATTATTTGCAATATTCAGGCACATGATTCTAAAAAAGCATGGATTACCGATCTGTTAGAGCAGAATATTAGTCCTCTTGAAATAAGAAATGGATTGGTAAGTATTCCAATTCAAGGTAACGGTTTTACAGCCGTTAGATTTGTAAAGTAATGTGTAAATAAGCAGAACAATCACAGAAACAGCCTGTTAGTCATTTGACAATAATTATACCAGCAAAATAAAAAAAATCCACTAAGATGATTTTCTTCAGAAGAAATCAAAAATTAGGCTGCATAAGCGAGACAGAAAAAAATTGGTATTACAAAGCTTTAATAAGAGAGATAATTATTTAATAGATAGCGATATAGAAAACTCCGACTGATTTTTCCGTATTGAACATTCAATTTGAGATATGTTTAGTAAATAACTATAAACAAATTTGGAAAACGAAAAAGGCATGTCATTACCGTGTTCATATATTACAGGAATTACCTTCTGTGATCCTGATAGGGGTGACTTAAAAGAGAAAGACTGTCATTCGCAGACACATCAGATAAAATGCAGGATTACCTTCGGTGATCGTGATTGGGGGCTTCTAAAAGCAAAAAGCCTGTCATACCTGCGTTCATATTAATGGCAGGATTACCTTCGGTGATCCTGGTTGGGGAGTGAATAAAAAGAAAAAGTCTTGCCATCCGCCATCCGGCGGATGGCTACGGGCTTTTTTCATTCAATCGCTTATGCAGGTGGACCTGCAACGCTATGAATGAAAAAAGCCCTTCCACTTCGCGGAAAGGCTTTTTCTTTTGTCGGGGTGGCAGGATTCGAACCTGCGACCCTCTGGTCCCAAACCAGATGCGCTAACCGGGCTGCGCTACACCCCGTTTTATACACCGAAGCCTTAGCGAAGGTGTACTAAAAAGAGTCGCAAAAATAGAACGAGTTTTTTTAATATCATAGCAATACCGAAAATAAATTATTATTTGCATCTGAGCAGTTGTAAATTAATTTCTATTTCACGATCTTTGATCTCCATAAAATATTGATCAGGTGTTATTTAAAACTAATTACGTATAAAAATGATAAAATTAATTTCAGGTAAATATTTAATTACAGCTGTAATTATTTTTACTATCTCTGCCTTCTCAACTGCATCTTCTCAAAAGATAACTGAGGAACAGCATCAAAATGATGCCGTAAAACTTGAATACAACTATCCCTCGGGTAAATCTTTTAAATATGTTACTGACAGTAAAATTGTTCAGGATATGGATATAAACGGTCAATCTATGCTCGTCAACATTGCTGTTTACATGGGTTGTGAGGTGAAATCCACCGGGAAAAATGGTGAAAACCTTAACCTTGAAATAACTATCGACACAATGGCGCAAAGTGTTGACTCTCCACAGGGAAGTACAGGTGGACCAATAAATGATGTCAAGGAAAAAGTCTTTAATATGATAATTTCACCATCAGGCAAGATTGTCGATCTCAGCGGAGCCACTAAAATTGTCTATACCGTTGAAGGGGGAGGCGAAAGCAATCTGGAACAGGGATTCCTGAATTATTTCCCTACTCTTCCTAAAAATCCTGTTAAAATTGGTGACACCTGGGTTACAGATGATACAATTCAAAGCAAGACAGAAAATATGTCACTCTGGATGCCAACAAGATCAGAATATAAATTTGAAGGAATCGAAAAGGTAGATGGAATAGATTGCGCTAAGATTTCCGCAGCAATATCAGGCACCAGAAAAATGGTTGCACAATCACAAGGAATGGAAATTCATACCAGCGGACCTTATACCGGTACGCAAACACTGTTTTTTGCAATAAAAGAAGGATATTATATTAAAGAATCGGTTGTCTCAAAAATGACAGGAACTATTGATATACCCGATCAGAATATGAATTTCCCGGTAGTCATGACAATTACCTCATCAAATGATATTGTAAAACAGTAGTGTGATTATTTCCTTATTTTAATCACGATACCACTTTCCGGCGTCTTCTCTTTTGTGTTGAGTGACGCCGGTTTAGTTATCTCCTTTTTATCGGAAAAGATCTGTATATAATACAATCCTTCCTTTGGAAAACTAAGAGGGATCTGATAAAAAGTACCATTCCTGTAACGCGAAAGATCCCATGCAGTTATTTCCTTGACTATCTGATCCGTATAGTCTCTGTAGCTTCCTTTCTTGCTGATTTGCACCGGATCAAGGCGTTTTGGAAAATTTTCTCTGAAAACAATAAGATAGTACAGGTAACTTTGACCATTTGTATTTAATTTGATACTGAATGAATCACCGGCCTTCACCTCCGACGGGATATTCTCAAAATCGAAATACCTGTCAATGAACTCCTCATAATACCTGAACTGTTTACCTGACAGATAAAAACCTATTCCTACAAAATTATGGGATTTGTTAACAATGTTTTTCTTATGACCATCATATGGTGCTTTTTCAGCCATAAATTTTTCATGACCGGTTTTCATCATTGAACTGATTGCCTGTGAGGATAAATTATATGTGTCAGACAACCATTCTCCATAAGCATTTTCAGAGACATGATCATAGCCACCCGCAAATGCATACCTTAAAAAAGGTTCTTCACCGGCCATATTCCAATGGCCAAGGTAATTATTCTTCGCAGCTTCCTGGCTCATACTGTTCGCAACCCTTGAAGCCAGGATGTCGAGCTTTACAGGAGGAGCATTATGCCTTTTCCTGCTTTTATTTATAATTTCCAGCTGAGCTAACTTTAACTTTAGGGCTTCGTCATTATCTTTAAATTCGTAAAGCCTCTTTTCACTTTCATTCAGCTTCCGGTAATATTCAAAACCGGCTTTCTCATTTTCAGTTGCTACAGATGCGAGAATTGAATGAGGAATACCAAATAAGATTATAATCAGTATAAAAAACATTTTTATTTGTTTCCATGTTTTTTTGAACATTACCTTATTCTTATTGTTCTAGTTGCAAAAGTAAATTATTAGATATGATAAAGATTAAAATGAGCTTATTATTTTTATTGACGCTTTTCCCGGTTTCAGGTTTTTCTCAATCCTCAGGATTTTATAATTTCAAGGTAAAGACTCTTGAAGGTAAGGAATTCGATTTTGCATCCCTGAAGGGCAAGAAAGTGATGATTGTGAACACTGCTTCAAAATGTGGAAATACACCACAGTACAAGGATCTTGAGGATCTATACCAGAAATACCAGCCAAATCTGGTTATTATTGGGTTTCCTGCAAATAATTTCGCAAGCCAGGAACCCGGAACAAATTCTGAAATCAGGAAATTTTGTACTGAGAATTATGGTGTAACATTTCCGATGATGGAGAAAATTTCAGTAAAGGGCGATGATATGGCCCCACTGTATAAATGGCTTACATCAAAGGATAAAAATGGGGTGATGGATTCAGAGGTTAAATGGAATTTTCAGAAATACCTTATTGATGAAAACGGCAAGCTGGTAGAAGTTATTGATCCGAAGGAAAAACCCACATCCGATAAGGTTTTAGCCTGGATTTCTTCAAAATAGTTTTTATATTTTCTTTTTTGATTGATTAAGGGTTGTTGCTTCTGACAGGAGTAACAACCTTTCTTATTTCAGGTAGTGATTTTAATAACCACCCTTATATGCCCACATAGTCAGTATAAAAAACAGGCTTGAGTGATCGGCTTTTTCCTTCGGCATCTGAGGTGAAAGTGGAAAAATCTTGACCAGCAGACATGTGAAATAAAAAGAATAATTGAGAAAATGGCAGATATAAAGTTCATTACATTAAATTTGGAATTATTTAAAATAAACGATTATGCCTCTTAATATCCCCGATAAACTTCCTGCAATAGAATTTCTTCTTAAAGAGAACATATTTGTCATGGATGAATCACGAGCTTCGAGTCAGGATATCCGACCCCTTAAAATAGCTCTCCTGAATCTGATGCCAGTAAAAATAACAACTGAGATTGATTTGATAAGGTTATTATCCAATTCTCCGTTGCAGGTTGAACTCGATTTTATTAAGCTAAATACACATGTTTCAAAAAATACTCCAAAAGAGCATATGCAGGCTTTCTATAAAGATTTCAAGCTTATATTAAACCATAAATATGACGGGCTGATAATCACAGGAGCTCCGGTTGAACAGATGCCGTTTGAAGAGGTAATTTACTGGAAAGAACTGACTGAGATCTTCTCTTGGGCAAAAAGCAACGTTACCTCTTCAATATTTATTTGCTGGGGCGCACAAGCCGCTCTCTATAACTATTACAAAATCCCAAAATACCCGCTTGAAAAGAAAATGTTTGGTGTATTTAAACATACAAAAGCTGATTCGACTAATCCAATCCTCCGGGGTTTTGACGATATTTTTTATGTACCTCATAGCCGGCATACAGAAATAAGGAGAGAGGATATTTTAAAAGTTCCTGAACTGATAATTCTCTCAGAATCAGAAGAATCAGGTGTCTATATGGTTGCTTCGCGCAATGGTCGTGAGTTTTTCCTTACCGGCCATTCAGAGTATTCGCCTAATACCCTGGATATAGAATACAAAAGGGACCTTGCCAAGAATCTTCCCATCGAAATGCCTAAAAATTATTACCTGAATGACAATCCTGAAAATCCACCTGTTGTCCGGTGGCGTTCACAGGCTAATATGTTGTTTGTAAACTGGCTCAACTATTTTGTTTATCAGAAGACGCCATACAATATTGAATCCATTGAATAATTGATTTTATGACTATCTGCTATCATGAATATGAATTCCAAAATCGCTTGAAAATCAATTTATTTACCCCAAACCCAACCCTGCTCTGCCGTAGCGGCTACGCGAAGGCGAGGGGGGAGTAAATTGATTTTTGTTCCTGATTCCTCGTCCTTTTTAATTATAAAGAAGTGTTCCAGCCATATCAGGGTAAAGATATTGGTTAATCACAGGACAAATGGCAGGAACATCCTGGTCTCTTTCATATACTCAAGGTATTCATTTCCAAATTTTGCAACCATCTCTTTTTCTTCTATCCTGGCTGTAATATAGACCGCAATCAGGTTTATTGCACCAAGGATCAGCTGTGCCGGTCCCATCTGTTTGAGCATAACTCCGGTACCCAGTAGAAATACTGAAAGGTAAAGTGGATGTCTTATATATTGGTAGACACCTGTTTTTACAATCCTTGAAGTATTCTCAAAATTTTTGCCGGCAGGTTTTCCCTGTCTCCTGAGCAGTAAATATCCATCAATAACAACATAAGCTGAAAGAAATAGCAGTATCCATGAGACAATCTGTAATGGGGAGAAAGGGTTATGGAACCAGACTTTATAATTCATATAAACCAGAAGAAAAATGCTCTCAAAAGCAAAAAATCGTGCAATACCATGATATCTTTTATATTTTATTGATAGAAACCAGGAAAAAAGTATGATAAGAATAGTGCCTGCAATCAGAAATATGAATTTCATAGTATAAAGATTAAAGGGTTATCTGGAGGGAGTTTTTTCATTTGACTTCTTAAGCCAGTTATATACTTCAATCTGAGATTGATTGATTGCATTTTTCCCTGGTTTAACAAAGGAGTTTGACTGGCTGGCATCAAATATTCTGGCTTTTACATTATCTTCCCACTGGATATCGAATATTTTCCGGATTTCGCATTTAATATTTTTGTCATATACAGGGCAGGTAACCTCAATTCTGTGATCAAGATTACGTGTCATCAGGTCAGCAGAGCTTATATAGATCTGGTCATTGCCACCATTACAAAAGATAAAGTATCTCGAATGTTCAAGAAATCTGTCAACGATACCTATGGCTTCAATCTTATCGCTCAGTTTCTTTATCCCCGGGATCAGCGACAACATACCCCTGACTATTAACCTTATTTTGACGCCTGCCTGACTGGCTTCATAGAGATAGTCAATTATCTCACTATCGGTAAGGTTATTAAGTTTCAGATAAATAAATGCTTTCTTGCCGGCTTTGGCATTTTTTATTTCATTTTCAATAAGCAGAATAATCTTGTTCCTCAAAAAAAATGGCGACAGAACAAGATGGTAAAAATTATCTTTTTTATAATTTACACTGAAGAAGTTAAAGGCTTTGAAAACTTCATTGGTGATTTTCTTATCCGTAGTTAACAGCAAAAGATCAGTATATACCCGTGCGGTATCTTCATTAAAATTACCTGTGCCGACAGCTGCATAACGTTGTGTTATATCATTTCTGACACGTGTTATAAGACATAGTTTTGAATGAACTTTCAATCCGGGAACTCCATAAATAACTTTCACTCCTTCTTCGCGAAGTTTATTACCCCACAGGATATTTGCTTCTTCATCAAACCTGGCCTGAAGCTCAACAACTGTTGTTACAGATTTGCCATTTCTGACAGCATTCATTAGGGCGTTGATGACGCTTGAGTTTCTGGCAAGCCTGTAGAGAGTGATCTGAATGGATTTCACATAAGGATCGATTGAGGCCTCCCGAAGAAGATCAATAAAATGGTCGAAAGGATGATAAGGGAAAAACAGCATAATATCTTTTTTCTTTATCGCCGATAAAATGCTCCTGCGCGGTTGAATATCACGATGAGGAATGGATGCTACAGGTTCACTGAATAGCTTCTTCCGGCCCGGATTCGGAAAATTCATGAAATCTTTGAAGTTATGATATCTGTTACTTGGAACAGTCACATCATCGGGTCCGAAATTCAGTTTTTTAGTTATTATTTTTAAAAGATCCGCCGGCATGGTTCGATCATAAATAAACCTTACAGGTGTTCCCCTTTTTCGTTGCTGCAAACTCTTGGAAATCTTTTCAATATAACTTTCAGAAATATCATCCGCAATCTCAAGCTCAGCATCCTTAGTGAGTTTTATGGTATAAGCCGAAATATTATCAAAATCGAAAATAAAGAAGATCTCATTTAACCCGAACCTTATTATATCATCCAGAAAAATTATGTATTTGGCATCATCTTTTTCAGGAAGTACAATGAACCGGGGAAGCACATTGGAAGGAATCTCAAGTAAGGCATATCTTCTTTTTTGAGTGTCGGATTTAGCAAGATGGATTGCCAGGTAGATAGCGTCGTCAGTGAGGTTCGGAAGATCCGTATCTTTTTCAATCAGAAAAGGCATAAGTCTGGTTCTTACTTCTTTATGAAAGTACTTCCTGACAAATTCTGCCTGCTCATTGTTCAGTTGTTTTTCATTTATTATATGAGTATTATGTTTTGCAAGCTCATGTATTAATCCTGCATAGATCTTCTCAAACTTTTCATTATGAGCAAGAACAATTTCCTGTATAGTTTTTAAAGTGGTTTTCGGATTGTAGCCAAGTATTGCTTTTGACTTGGAACTGATCATCGACAGCCTTTTCAGGGTTGCGACCCTTACCCTGAAATATTCATCAAGGTTATTCGAGTAGATGCCCAGAAACTTAAACCTTTCCAGAAGTGGCACTTCCTTGTTTTCAGCTTCCTGCAGAACACGTTCATTGAAAGACAGCCAACTGATTTCCTTCGGAATATATTTCTTGTTCATAAAATTATTAAGGTTTAAGAAAATATTCAATCTTTCCGGTGTTATGGCCGATTTCCGACCATGTTATTATCCCGAAAGAGATACAAACAATTCCGTTTTTAGGAATAGTATCGCAGCCTTCCTTGCTCAGGGTATTTACTAATTGTGTAAATGAAGGATTATGTCCAAACATTGTAACTGTTTCGGTCTCTTCACTTATTCCGGAAAGAACTCCAGGCAGGGTTTGAATGTTCATGTTTGCATAAATGAGCGGGTTCAGAATTACTTTACTGACATCGATTCCATATTCCCATGCAAATATTATTGCTGTTTCAAGAGCTCTGAATGCCGGACTTGTGATTATGATGCCAGGAGATTTTTCTTTCTCCACCATTTTACGTGCCATGTGCATTGAAACAACTTTTCCTTTTGGAGTCAGAGATCTTTTTATGTCAGATATCTCCGTCGAATTATCTTCTGCTTTTCCGTGCCGGATAAAAATCAGCCTTTTCATTTTGATGATCAATAAAATAATAACTGTGAACTAATGGATTAAATGCCAAAATTTGTTCCCATATTCTGGGCCTGTATCACAAGAGCGTCTTTTGGATCAATAAGTTTCAGTTTTCCTGAGACTTCTGACAGAGGGACAGATACTATTTCGGTGTTTTTAAGAGCAACCATCTTCCCATAGTTTTGTTCAGCGATTAAGTCAGCGGCAGCTGAACCATATCGTGTAGCCAGAACCCGGTCCATAGGAGAGGGCGTACCACCCCTTTGTATGTAACCAAGTACAGTTTCTCTTGTCTCGAGCCCTGTCAGTTCATTAATTCTTTTGCTTAGAGATTGCGCAGCCGAGCAACTGTCTTTGATTGGATTCCTGATACCTTCGGCAACAACGACAATTGAGTATGGTTTGTTCTCATTGACACGGTGAAGAAGATACTCGGCAACCTTTTTATCATCGTACTGAATCTCAGGTATCAGGATAACGTCACCTCCACCTGCGATTCCCGAGTACAGAGCTATCCAGCCGGCATTGTGTCCCATAACTTCAATTATCATAATTCTTTTATGAGAATTGGCAGTTGAATGCAACCGGTCGATAGCCTCAGTAGCAATATTAACCGCAGAATCGAATCCGAATGTCAGGTCAGTGCCCCAGACATCATTATCAATAGTTTTTGGAATACCAACAACGTTCAGCCCTTCCTGCGCAAGGAGATGAGCAGTTTTAATCGTTCCGTTTCCACCAATACAAACCAGACAATCGAGTCCCATTTGTTCATAATGTTCCTTTATCAGAACAGGTTTGCTTATTTCATTCTTTCCTTTTCCAACACCTTTAAAAGGCTTTTCCCTTGAAGTCCCCAGAATTGTTCCGCCAACTGTAAGTATACCTGAAAGGTCATGTTCAGTTAGTTCCCGGTATTCTTTATTTATCATGCCTGTAAATCCATCACTGATCCCAACTATATTCATACCATATTTGACAATGGCAGTTTTTCCTACTCCACGGATGGCTGCATTGATACCCGGACAATCACCTCCTGCAGTTAGTATACCGATTCTCTGACCTCTTGTATTTTTACCCATATTATACCTGTAAATTAAGTTCAAAACAAATTTAACTCTTTATGAGTAGATTAAGGTTAATATATTGTTACAAATATTTGATTCCTTCTGCATCATTATTTTAGAAAAAACCCTATTTAACCACAAACCTGCCTGCCGCCTGCCTGCCACCTGCCTGCACGGTAGGCAGGGTAGGCAGGGTAGGCAGGGTTAATGGATTTCGACTTTTCAATAGCTCCAGGCACAGAACTAAGCAGAGTTAGATTATTGCCGACTTATGAATATATCAGATTCCTTGTCGGTATTGCTTAAATTGCATAAATTTATCTGACGTTTTGACAAGTTATATAAAATCTATGGAACTGGATTATGTGAAATTGAGAGAGATCAAACCAGCTCTGTCCGGATATATCAGGGAATCGCAGGCATTACTGAAGAAATCAGCCTTTCCTGATGAAAGAACAGTTCATGACGTACGTGTTTTGATGAAAAAATCACGATCGGTATTGAAACTTGTTGTTCCTCAGCTTGAAAATGCATATTGCGACAGAGATATAGCTTCTCTCAGGGAAGTTGGAAGAATAATGTGTTCATGGAGGGAAACATCAGTTCAGCGAAAAATACTTAAAGAGTTAAGGAAAAGGTATCCTGATATATTTTTACAGTTACGGGAAAATGTAACACTTACTTTAATGCTTGAGAAGCATCAGCCGTTAACTGAACCTTCGGAAGAACTAAAAACAGCTCTGGAACAGATTTATTATCATTTAAATAAGACAAGTTACAGGATCAGGTTTCAAGCTATGAAAATGATGAATCCACAGCTTCTTCTGAAAGAGCTGGAGTCAACATATAACATGGTTGTTGATCTTTATCTGGTCTGCAGAAATAATCCTAAACCGGAAAAGCTACATGAATTAAGAAAAAAAACAAAGGATTTTCTGTACCAGCTTTATATTTTCAAGCCTTTAAATCCTTCATTAGTGAAGACTCTTGAAAGAAAGCTTGACAGCATGACCCAGAATCTAGGAAAATTTAATGACATAAGTCAGATTATAAAAAACCTTGAGTATAATTACAAAGATAATACAAACCCTCCTGCTTTGAATGAGTTGGTGATAAGGTTACGTGAAGCTCAGGACCGCTATCTGGTAAAAGTATGGCCGACAGCTTACCAGATCTTCTGTCCGGGGCAGAAACTCGTTAATATTCTGGGATTCAAATTACTGATTATCTGAATATCACCCTTTACGGCTTATCTCCACTAAGGCGTCGTGTTTAACTATTTTTATATCCTTTTCATGCAGTTTGATCAATCCGTCTTTCTCAAATATCTTGAGAAGTTTGACGGCACTTTCAGTTGAAATCCCTGCAAAATCGGCGAGGTCCTTCCTGGAGAGAAGTTGAAATATTTCAGCCTTTTCTGCTTTTAAACTGTCGATATATAACAAAGTGTCGGCCATCCGTCCATTCATCTGCTTGTACATCAGGTTACGGACGGTGTTAATCAGGTTGGTATTTTGTTCGCAATATCTTTTTATAATACTGAATCCGAACATCCCATTCTTTTTGACAACTTTGGAAATAGCTTCTTTTTCAACCAGGAATACATGGCAATCTGTAAGAGCAACTGAAGAATAGTTAAAGGTATTTTCAGAAAATACTGCTGAAAGCCCGACAAATTCACCCTGCCTTATTATTCTCAGATTGTAGCTCTTTGTTACATCACCCTCAAGATATTGTTTTGCCAGACCATCAATCATAAATAATACATATGAAGCAAATGCTCCCTGTTTTGTCAGATTATCATCTTTCCGGAAAAGTACCTGGGTTTTGCTTGCCCTCACCAGTTCAGCTTCTTCCGGAGAAAGCATCTGAAAGCATGGAGCCTGGATATCACAAATAAAATCACTATCAGTTTCTAGAATGGTTTTCATGGTATCAATATTCATTAAAAGATGCAAAGTTAACTTAAATCAAGAAAAAAGTTGTCCTTATTCAATCTGTTACTTGTCATGCTGTACAATCAATTTTCCTTTTTATGACTCATTATAAGCTATTTTTGCACAATGAGTTTATGTTTTAATAATTAGCGGGAATAATTTAGTAATAGATTATATATCAGGATTGGGAGGTTATAATGAAAGGAAATTTTGAATCGATAATAAGTGATAACAAACCTGTAATTGTTGATTTTCATGCAGTATGGTGTGCCCCATGTAAAATGCAGACACCTATTCTAAAAGAAGTTGCTGCCAAGCTTGGTGATAATGTGAAAGTTATAAAGATTGATGTTGACCAGAACAACCAAATAGCTATGCGATATAATATTCAAAGTGTTCCTACTCTGATAATATTTAAAGAGGGGAAACCGGTCTGGAGACAATCGGGAGTGGCCAGTAAAAGTCAATTATATGAAATCTTAACGCCTCTTTCACATTGAATGAAGCACAAACGGAGTATGGTGAAATAATAGGATACTAAAATCAGGTAATAGTGCAATTATTATAATCAGGAATCTCTAATTTAATTTATAAATTTTAAAAAATCAAAAATGAAAAAAAACATGGGAACAGTTGACAAAGTGATCAGACTACTGGTTGCTGTCGTGGTTGTTGTACTTTATTTTACACACGTAATATCAGGAGTACTGGCCATTGTATTGCTTGCGTTGTCTGCAATTTTTGTAGTCACAAGTATTTTAAGTTTCTGTCCGCTTTATTTTCCATTCTCCATAAGCACAAAGAAAAAGGAATAATGGCAAACTAATAAAGAAGATGTTTTAGATAATCTCAGCTTGTTAATATTTTATTGATGGATAACTTTTCACCATCGCTGAGAGTGTCCATTTGTTGCAGAGCATGTTGGATTTTTGTTTTAAAATTCCAACATGTCATCTGCCTTAAAGACAAACGACGGGCAAATTCATAAGACGAAAGATCTTCTTTGCCTTTACATACATTGTAAGCAATGTAAAATGCCTTGGATACAGGGAACTTACAGTTATGAAAAATGGTACCGGTTGTTGCAGATTCTTCTGTTTTGCACTTTGTACAACGTCTTGAATGAGGAGATTTGCCAGAACAATAGTTAGTGTTGCCACATTTCCGGCATATAAATCCCTCACTCTCCTTTAGGTCCGCAAGGAATTCAAGGCATTTATCATCATTTTGGAACAGTTCTTTAAGCTGGTCTGAACTTAGTTCTTTTTTGAAAATGGCATTCATTTTCAATTTGTTTTGCTGCAAAGGTAAATTAAAATAGTGATATTAAAAAGATTCAAGTGATATCATTACGATTTATTCAATTTTGTATTTATATTTGCACCGAAATTATTTAAATAGATATATACGTATATAAATGGAAAATAACTGTAATACTTCAACAAAGCCGAGAAGCATAAAAGAGTTTTTAAGATCCAGGGATTTCTGGAAACCATTTTTGGGAGTAGTAACCGGAGGCATTGCCGGATTTTTATATTATCATTTTGTAGGTTGTTCCTCCGGCACCTGTATAATTACAAGCCATTCATACAGTACTATTATTTTTGGAGGATTAGCAGGTTACCTTATAACAAGTGGACCATGTACAAAATGCTGATCTGTAAAATATTAAATAATATCCATTCACTTTACCAATTATAAAATGACTTTTACTGAAATAAACAAACGTTACAGCGAACTGGCAGAAACAACATGCTGCCTTTCCTGTGGTGGGGCAATAAACTATTCTGAGGCTTTACCGGGGGAGATATGCGTAGATCTTGGAAGCGGGAGAGGCACTGATGTATTAAGACTGGCTGAAAATGTCGGGAATAATGGTTTTGCATACGGTATTGATATATCAGACGGGATGATACAAAAGGCTAACAGTACTGCCAATCGCCTGGGGATAACAAATACTGAATTCATTCAAAGCACACTTGAAAAAATTAAACTGGATGATAATGTTGCTGACCTGGTCATATCAAATTGTACAATTAACCACGCATCAGATAAACTGGCAGTGTGGAATGAAGTATTCAGAATTCTTAAAAAGGGGGGACGATTTGTTGTAAGTGATATTTACTCCTCCGATCCTGTTCCTGAGGAATATAGAAACGATCCTGTTGCTGTTGCTGAATGTTGGGCAGGGTCAGTTACACGTGAGGAATATCTTGAACAATTGAGAATGGCGGGTTTTTCCTCAATCCGCATTATTGAAGAATCAGCTCCTTATGAGAAGGGGAAGGTAATGGTTTCAAGCTGGACAATTGCCGGGAAAAAACCATCAGGACCCTGTAACTGTGGACAGAATAATTAAACGAACATTAGTGTTTAAAGCGATTAATATTATAAAAAAGAATACAATGAAAAAGACACTTTTCTTTACCCTGGCTATCTTCCCGCTGATGTTTCTGAACTGTACTTCAGGAAACAGCAGGAATGAAGCTAAGGATTCGACTGGAACTGAGGCTGTGTCGCAGCTTACAGCTGATGCTTTTAAAAAGGTAGTATATAATTATGATGTGGATAAAACATGGAAATATGAAGGTAACATGCCGGCTGTTATAGATTTTTATGCCGACTGGTGTCCTCCATGCCGTCAATTGTCCCCTTTGGTTGAAGAGGTAGCTAAAGAATATAAGGGTAAAATAGTCGTATTTAGAGTTAATACAGATAAGGAAAAAGAACTTACACAAAGTCTGGGTATTACAAATCTTCCTACTTTATTATATATTCCGGTTAAAGGTCAGCCTAAAGTAACTCTGGGTTATATCTCTAAAGACATTTTAGTAAAAACAATTAATGAAATATTATTAACCAAGTAATTTTTGATGATTATGAAAAGTTTGATTAAAAAGAAAGACGTGAGAGTAAATGCAAAGCCTGCTCAATGCTGCGCTAAAACATCTAAGATCATAGTCGGTTGCCACGATTAATTATTATGAACCCAGCATGATTGATGCTTCCGGAACTACTAATTAAAGTAATTCTGAATCAATCATGTGCGGTTCACATAAACCTGTCAGAACACAATTTTATTATGCTAAAATATTCAAGATTTAATATCTTCTCTAAAATAAGGGACTCTGAAAACCATTTCATTGTCAACCTTCTTTCAGGAAATGCTGATATTCTTAATAAGGAAGATGCGGACAAACTGAAAGCAATTAATAGCGGAGAATTGTTAACAGATAATACTTTTGCGGAGGAACTGATTTCAAAAGGCTATATATCGGAAGAGACTGAAGAAAACAAAATCTACCGTACCAGATATCTCGATTTTCTGGATTCCAGGAGCAAGGATGAGATCCAGCTTTTCTTCGTAACTAATTACAGCTGCAATTTTGCATGTACATATTGTTACCAGGATCAATACAATAATCCTGCATTGGAACTTAATAATGAAGTGATTGATTCATTTTTCAGTTACATTAAAAAAGAATTTGCTGGCCGCAATAAATATATTACCGTTTTCGGAGGTGAACCTCTGTTAAACAGTCCGAAGCAGAAATCGGCTATTAAATATCTGTTAGACAAAGCATCAGATGAAAAGCTTGAGATAAGTTTTGTTACAAACGGATATAGTCTCGAAGCATATACTGAAATATTCAGGAACAGGAGTATCCGCGAAATTCAGGTGACACTCGACGGAACCGAATCAGTACACGACAAGCGCCGTTTTCTAAAGAATGGTAACGGAACTTTTTCTGTCATTATCAAAGGGATCGATGCATGTTTGCAAAACAATATAACTGTAAATCTCAGGATGGTGATAGATAAGGAAAATATCGATAACCTTCCTGATCTGGCAAGTTTTGCCATTGAAAAAGGTTGGACAAAAAGTCCATATTTCAAGACTCAGATAGGTCGTAATTATGAACTGCACCATTGCCAGTCGTCACCCGATAAGTTATTCAGCAGAGTTTCACTTTTCGAAAAAATATTTGAATTAACAAAACAATATCCACATATACAGGAATTTTATAAACCGGCTTATTCAGTTGCTAAATTTCTTTCTGAAAACGGAAATTTACCTGATGCTTTATTTGATTCATGCCCGGCATGTAAGACCGAATGGGCTTTTGATTATACCGGACAAATTTATTCCTGCACTGCAACAGTTGGTAAAGCAGATGAATCGCTTGGCAGTTTCTATCCATTGATAACCCTTAACAAGGAAAAAACCGACCAGTGGGAATCGCGCGATGTAACTGCAATACCTGAATGCAGAGAATGTAATTTACAACTTGCCTGTGGTGGCGGCTGTGGCTCAGTTGCGAAGAATAGTAACGGGTCGGTTTGCTCTCCCGATTGCAGGCCGATAACAGAATTACTGGAGCTTGGTTTTTCTGAATACTTTGAAAACGGGAAAGCTCAGAATAATATAAATGTTCATATATCAGACTATCAGAATTAATACGATGAAAGAAATAAGTGAGAAAGAATTTAGTGATGAAGTTTTAAATTCGGGCAGAGTAGTGCTTGACTTTTTTTCAACAGAATGTCCACCATGTGAAGCATTAGCTTCAAAATTTGAGGATCTTTCAAAAATCTATGGAAGTGATATTAAATTCCTGAAAATATATCGTCAGCAGAACAGGGAACTTGCTGAAAAGATGGGAGTGAAGTCATCGCCTACCTTATTGTTTTTTAAGGATGGAAAAGAAATTGGTGAAAGGTTGACGGGAGGCGTAAAAAGGAGTGATATTATTCATAATCTTGATCTTATGTTGCCCGATGAAAGACAACAGGAGATTAAAGCTCAAATTAAACCCTCAGTTTCGGAATTTGATGTTATAATACTCGGAGCAGGCCCCGGAGGGCTGACTGCCGGGTTATATCTTTGCCAGTCAAAAGTCAATACCGTTCTTGTTGACATAGCATTGCCGGGGGGACAGGTTTCAACAACTCATGAAGTATCGAATTACCCCGGATTTATAGAGCCACAGGCAGGTTATCTGCTGTCACATAATATGAGTGAACAGACAAAAATGTGTGGAACGGTATATAAGTTTGCTGTTGATATTACAAAAGTGGATCTTGTGAATAAAGAAATAGTAATCGATGAATATGAAACGATAAGGGCAAAAAAAATAGTCATTGCCACTGGAACAACTCCAAACACCACAGGAGCCTCCGGAGAGAAAGCTCTGAAAGGCAAAGGGATTTCATACTGTGCAACATGTGATGCCAAATATTTTGATAATAAAGAAGTGGTTGTCATAGGAGGAGGGAACTCAGCTGTTGAGGAATCTGATTTCATAAGCCGTTTCGCCAGTAAGGTGACAATAGTGCATCAGTTTGATAAATTTACTGCTAATAAAAAGGCACAGGAGAAAATTTTTTCCAATCCGAAAATGAATATCATCTTTAACAGCGAACCACGATCTTTTGATAAAGACGGAGATAAAATGGTTACTGAGGTTGAAAATCTCATCGACGGAAAGAGAATTAAATTAGTGAGCGACGGGGTATTTATTTTTATTGGTATGAGACCCAACATAGAATTGTTTAAAGATAAGCTGGAACTTGACCAATGGGGATATATAAAATCTGATGAAGATATGCGGACAAGTATCTCTGATATTTATGCAATAGGTGACGTTATAAGCAAAAAATACAGGCAGATCACAACGGCAGTGGCTGATGGAACAATTGCAGCCATGGCTATTGCAAAGGAACTGAATTAGTAATTATATCAGAAATCTTATCTTCCACTTCTTTGAAACTACTATTGGTAATGTCGAATACATAGACATTACCGATACTCCATCTTCTGCTGATTAACGCTACAAGGCTTTTTCTCACAACCCAGAGTTCTGGCACAATGTTTCCATTGGTGACATTATCAATTGAACTGCTCCATCCCTGACCATTTAATTCAAGTGGGCCAACTTCATCTATAACAATGAGTTGTTTATCAATGAGATTATCCTTTTTTAGGATCTCATTCCCGAATACAATAGCATCAGCGTTAAAATAATACTTACCGTACTTTACTCGGTTTTCATCTTTTTTATCTGAGCAAAGTTCAACCTGTTTTAAAGACTCAATATCAATCAGATTAAAGCCCGACCGAATCCCATTTTCATCAATTCCGAAAGCAAGGAAGCCGGCAATTCTGGTTTTCTTTTCTTGAAGATCAGAGATGACTTTTTTAACAAAGGTGGTTTTCCCCTGATGTATATCTCCGGTTATAATCACAACCTCTGGTTTCAGCAGATTTTCTTTTTCAAAAATATGAAAGAGAGCTTCTGCCTGATTTAAGATACTGTAAAAAGATATGTGTGAAATGGTTTTCCTGCTATTAACAGGTTTGGACAGGCTTGACAGTAAAAATGGCAAAGCTGAAAATGCAAGATTTAATGACTGATAAAGATTTGCAAAACCCCTGTGGTAAAGGACAGATCTTATTACCGGGTTTTTCAATTCAACGCTTATTGAAGCAAAACCGATAACGATAATTATTGCACGGGCATTCATTTTTAAACCGATAATTAAACCATCTACGCTGAAGAATGCCCCGTGTGAAAATCCATTCCAGAGAAAAGCTGCTGCAAAGGTTATAACCATGAAACTTAACCAGAAGGATATCTTCTTTAGCCGTTTTAAAGAATTTTTATATTTGAGAATACAAAAAACCACATAGATCAATGCAGATATTATGGCAATGATAATATACCTTGAGTTAATTAAAAACAGTATTATTATCATTGACAGAAGATTGATCAATAAAAAAAGTAAGGAATAGTTTTGATTGACAGTCTGTTGGGAAAACTGATTCTTCGATTCAAGTAAAGGACCAGCCTGATTGCCATAAAAGCTTTTACGCTTAAGATATTTTAATCCTGTCAGATAACCGGCTACAGCTCCTGTCATCCCGGTAATTATGTATATGAATGTTATTAATGCAATCAGGAATGCAGGGCTTACATTTTCTAAATCAATCTGTTTAACAGCAAATAAATAAAGATCAGCTAATATTTTTATGAAGTCAAAGCCGTAAAGTATCAGAAGGCTGACAATTTTATGAAAGAGAGTGGCAAGCACAGCGAAAGCTCCTCCGGTCATATAGCCAATCAGATTCTTACCAAAAGTGTAAATGAATAACTCAATCAGCAAAGCTTCAGTGAAAATGCCAATCATTGGGCCAAGAATTAGTGCACTCGGTGAGATTGACTTCATGAGTGCGCATATAATACCGGCTCTCCAGATGAGTCCGTTTTCTTTCCATACCTGAAGAAAAGACATTAATAACCAGACACTTATGAATGAAAGAAGCATTCCTGAAAGAGGGAGCCTCATATTATGCAGAAAGCTTCCGAAGATTATTTCGAAAGATGCCCAGATACTTCCTATTACAGAAGCTTTAAGCCATTTTTGGCTGAGAGGTTTAGCCGGAATTATTTGCATTGCCATGCGATGTATATATCAGAAAACACAAAAACTCATTATATAAAAATAGTTGGTTTTTATGCATTAATAAAACATCGGTGAACTTTATGTAAATAATTCAGGGGCTGTCAGAAAAACAGGATTTTCCCGACAGCCCCTGTATAGATTGGAGCAAACTGAATCAGTTATGATTACAGGTATGTGATCCATCATGTTGATGAGCCTCATGCTGGTGGCAGCTGCTGCCGCTATCTTCAACTAAACCCGACAGATAGAGTTTTACAACTTCAGTTGCATCACCGGCACAACCCCGGATAACTTCTATTCCGCTACTATTCAGTACGTTAATAGCGCCTCCGCCAATTCCGCCTGCCAGCATCACAGTTACACCATCTGCTGCAAGTACACTTGCAATATCTGATTTACAACCGCATCCTTCCGGCGATCCAACATTTTTAATTCCTGATATTTCTTTGTTTTCTGAAATGGTAAATACACCATATGATTCACAATGGCCAAAATGGCTGTCAATCTGATTTTCTTTTGTTACTGGAACTGCTATTTTCATATTAAAAATTGTTATATAAAATTTAATTTAATTTCAAAAGTTCATTTTCTCCAAACGCCGTACATCCTTTACATTTTGAGTGGTTTTCAAGACCCTCGATGAGCTTATAACATTTTTTGCATCGATACCAATCTTTTTCAAGGAAATAATTGCCACCTTCAATCTCTAATGCTTTACCTTCGACGAATGACTTTGCAATTTGTTTCAATGCTATATTGTAAATTCTGGTAAATGTAGGACGTGAAACATTCATTTGCTCTGCTGCCTGATCCTGATCAAGATTTTCATAGTTAACCAGTCGTATGCTTTCAAATTCTTCAAATTTTAAAACGACCGGTTCAATTTTGCACAATGGCATACCGTAGGGTTTGAATCCCTTCATTTTTGGAGGATTCGATACTTTCCTGCTTTTAAGCGGACGTGCCATTTATTTCAGATTTGAAGATCGCTTTAATGTCCGGATATATGAGATATCCAAATAATACAAGGGACAAAGCTAGGATAATTTTCCCGGCCAGACAAAAGGGGCCGCAATAAAATTCCTCTCCAAGACTAAACAGGCAACTTGTACATCCAATTAATGCCATCAGCAAATAATCAACAAAGAGGATCAATGGCAGAATAACAAAGACTTTAAGTAAGATTGAAGCTTTCATGTCTGATATTTTTTATAAAGATAATGAACCTGCGTTCATAATCAAAATAAAATACATCAATTTTCTGAAAAAGTCTGATCTCCTCCCCTGTATAAATTCTGATTTGAATAAAATGTATTTAAGGATGCTGGGTGACAATAAGAAATACAGCAAATTGTTTAGTTACAGAATCTGAGATTTTCTTATTAATAACAAAGCATTGTTTATGACTGATGTTTTTAAAACCCAGGTTAAGAAGCATTCCGGATAATTGTTCCGGTTCAAAACCTTTGTGACCTGTAAATCCTTCACCATGAAAAGAACCGTCTTCGGTATAAAGGTCAGCAATAGCCAGGAATCCGCCAGGATTAAGCAGATTATAGAACTTCCTGAAAATGTTTTCAATATCATTAATATGATGAAGAACCATCTGGTTAAAGATAAAATCGAACTTTTTATCCTTCAGATCGGACTTTTCAAGATTGAAATTTAAAGTTTTAAGATTTTCGGCTCCGGCTGCATCTATCTTGTTATTCATTACTTTTACCATTTCCAGAGAGTTATCCATTAAAGTTATCTCTTTTAAGGAATCACTTAGTATAAAACTTGTTACACCTGTACCTGCACCAAACTCAAGTGCAGTCATCTGCTTATTTAAAGGGATTAGTCTCTTAATTTCATTTGCAATGGCTTCTGCCCGATCCCATACTATCGGATTCTGGTCCCATCCGGCTGCTTTTAAATCAAATTCGTTCATCAAATTTCTGATTAATTAATGTATATGAAGATTATATAAATATTAACATGAAAGGTCGAGCAAAGTTCGAAAGTATTTACACGATTTGATTTCAATATTTCTTTATGTCCGTCAAATCAATTAATAATTTTTTAAAAAATCACTCCCTTTTACCTTTATTTATTAAAACAGAACGGCTAAAATGTATCCTTGGTTCTTCAATTATTTCAAATCCAATATCATTTATCATCTCTTTTACGTTATTGAAATCCCTTTTTGAAACATGAAATATTGGTTCCACAATTAAAATTTTCCCATCGGGTTTTAATAAAGTATCTATTTCCTTTAAAAATGCCGACTGTATAGGTACTTCATGAAGCATATAAAATATTAGAATAAAATCAAATCTCTCCGATAATCCAATCTTATCGCTCTGACATTTGTGCAATTCAACAGTGTTCTTATAACTTGTACCTTCAAGTTTATCTCTCACTTTTTCAAGCATTCCCTCCTGTAAATCTGCTGCAACTACCTTCCCTGAAACTCCAGCCATTTTTGCCATTTCAATTGAGAAAAAACCCGGACCACAGCCCATATCAAGGACGGTCATTCCTTCTTTGATATATGGTTTTATTATTTCTCCCGGTTTCTGGAAAAGTCTTCGCATGCTCGCATCGAGGGCTCCTGCATGTTCCAGGCCGCAAACTTTGTTCTTATCTTTTGTTTTCATCATTTAACTGTGCATTACATAATAATTCAATATGACTATCGGGAATCAAGCAAATAGGATCATAAATAGCTTGAAAATCAATGAATTCGTATGGCTGATTCCCGATACTCATTTAATTCAATTCTTTAAAGTTGAATAGATTTTCTACGAAAGTAAAGTTACAATTTGCACTATAGTAATGATTTTCGGTGAACAGTGCTTTTATGTCGATAAACAAACCAGGAAAGAGATAAAATGTTACAATTGATAAATATTAGTTTTATAAAAAGTTAATTATTTGAATCGTGATTTGTGTATTCCTGAAATTTACAGTCAAAATCATAAAAAAAAACAAAGATCAAGTATTACTTAACCTTTGCTTTTGACAGAGACTATGAATCCGGTAAGAATAGCATTTCCCGGATGAATAGTCTTGAGTTTTATAATCTTTGTTATTTCTTCAGTATTGTTTTGAATATTGTGTCTTTTGCTAGTTTTTTAGTGCAGAAGAACCAATCGTAGCAATGCATTTCATCTTTGCTTTCCATTCTTTCTTTTGCAACTCCGCAAGACCCGGCTGTTGGAACTATTACATCATCGCCAGGCTGCCAGTCAGCTGGTGTTGCAACTGAAAATGCATCAGCAGTTTTCATGGCGATAAGGGTCCTGTATAGCTCAGCGAAGTTACGTCCCAGGCTCAGTGGGTAATATATAACAGCCCTGATAATGCCTTTTGGGTCTACAAAAAATACTGCCCTTACAGCTTTTGTGGAACTTTCACCCGGCTGAATCATGCCATATTTTTTTGCAACCTCCATTGTAATATCCTCAATTAATGGGAAATTAACCTCAACATTTTTCATCCCTTTATACTCGATCTTCTCTTTGATTGTACGTAGCCATGCAATATGACTGTAGAGTCCATCAACGGAAAGACCGACAAGCTTACAATCAGCTTCGGCAAATTGCTTTTCCATACTTGCAAATGTCATGAATTCTGAAGTGCAGACAGGAGTAAAGTCGGCGGGATGGCTGAAAAGGATTACCCAGCTTCCGGAATAATCTGCCGGGAAATTAATTGGACCCTGTGTGGTGACGGCCTTAAATTCAGGAGCTTTATCGCCAATTCGAGGCATTGATGTTACATTATTTTCTTCCATTTTTAGAATGTTTCGTTAATAATTTATTTCTATAATTTGTTTTACTTCGAAATTCCTAATTCCTAATTCATAATTTTCTACTTTCTTCTTTCCAGCATAAGTTCCAGGTCTTCTTTTAAAGATGATAAATCTTCTTCATGTTCAACTTCCTGGGATAGAATTGTAAGAATTATATTATAGGTAACCGGGTCGCCTTCTCTTGTTGTATCAAGCAATCCGCTATAAAAATTTATTGCACACTGTTCCCCTTTAATGTTTTGGTCAAGAATTTTTTCAACATAATGATCGGTTGGAGGATCATAACCGCAGCCAGTTAACTTAAGCCATTCAGCCGGAGCTAAAACAGGAACTCCGCCCAGTTGGATAATCCTCGTTGCAAGCAGTTCAGCATGACTTAGCTCTTCAGTAGCATGCAGAGTAAGCTCGGCGATTACTGCATCCTTCATCGGTCCTCTTACCACTTTTGCCCCAATCCAGTACTGGTAATAGGCAAGCCACTCATCTGATAACGCTTTGTTTAACAAGTTGATAAGTTTATCAACATCCATTTTAACAATAGATCTTCCTTTTTGTCCCATAATAAATGAATTTTAAGTTCGACTTTTATTTATATTTTTTTCTTCAAATTTCATTTCGAATCTTAAGTTTGAGCTTCCTTTCTGCCTTATAAAAATGGCTTATTACTTCATTAAAATATTATATTTTTTGGTTTCTTAAATCCGCAAGTGATTGAAATTTGCTGATTTTTCATGTAAGCAATAATCTTCTAAGCTTACTTTCTCTTTTGGACCGGCAGACATGCTTTCCTCATTATGGGAATATGGCCAGCCTGAGGATGTTATCAGTTCTTCAATTTTCGTGCTTTTTAATTTTATCAGGTTATTTATTTGTTTTGTCATCAGTAAACCTTCCGGTTATCTGAAGTTTAATATCTTCAATTGTAAAACCGGGGATCTTAATTTTTTCAAAATATTTTTCAATAATCTTGTTAAGCTTCTCATCTGCATAGTCCTCAATTCTGTCTGAATCCAAGCTATATAAATGATGATGTTTTTCAATAATGCCATCGTATCGCATTAAGTCGGTGTCATTTTGTACTTTGTTAATAATTCCCTTTTTCAGGAAGGTATCAAGAGTTTTATATATTGTTCCAAGAGATATATTTGGGTGGGTGAGTCTGAGATATTCTGTGATCTTTTCAGCTGTAGGATGATTTTCAAGTGTGAGTATAACTTCCAGAATTGCAATTCTTTGGGGAGTTACTTTCAGATTATTTTCAACGAGTGTTTTTATGATGGGTTTATTTGCCATTTGATAAAATATATCAGATAGGAATAATTCCTAACTAAGAAATATTAAAGTTACGAATATTTTTTTTTGAAGTCAAGCTAACAAAACTATATATTGAAAAAATACCACAATTAACTGAGTAATCTGAAATATGACAGCTAAAAAGTTGAGATATCTCAACTTTTTAATAAACCTGAAGTATCCAGTTTACCTTGTATTTGAAATGCTCCTGATGTTATTTTGCAACAATATTTTTAATTGATGAACCGGGTGCCAGTTCTACTCGCATATTACGCACAAATCAGATTAATAAAAGCACCCATAAAAGTTAAACGAAATGATCGAAGTGAATTCTTATTCTGACTTTATATCGCGATTATCTGGCAGTAAAAAAGCCTATTTACTTCTTTACAAAAAAGGAAACGAAAAAAGTGACTGTGCTTTATCAAATGTTAAAGATGCCAGTGTGAACAATGAAAACTTAAACATTTTCTTTGCAGACCTCACGAATGTTCTGGATATTCATGAGAAATTTCATATTTCAACAGTTCCCGCTTTGCTTGAATTCAGGAACGAAAAATTTATCAATGTTATAAAAGGGTGTAACGATGCTGCTCAATACATTGCATTGTTTAAAGACACTTTGTTTCACTCTGAAAAAAAAGACGCTGAAAAACTAATGAAGCGGGTAACTGTTTACTCAACACCAACCTGTTCGTGGTGTAATACTCTTAAAACATATTTTAAACTGAAAAATATTGCCTTTACTGATATTGACGTGTCACGCGATCAGAAAGCCGCCGATGCATTGGTTAAACGAAGCGGGCAGATGGGAGTGCCCCAGACAGAAATAAATGGAGAAATAATAGTTGGTTTTAACAAACCCCGCATCAATCAGTTGTTAGGCATAAAAGATTAACTCTTTGAAAATTAGAAAAATAACTAAATAATCATTGTGTTTATAATAAAACTTATTTAAAATGAACGAATTACAACCTGTAAATCAAAATGTACTCCTTGAAATTGCTGATGATAAAAAGGAACAGAAAACAATCTCGGGTATAATAATTCCCGATTCCGCCGTAGAAAAACAATCCATAGGAAAAGTCGTCGCAATAAGTACCATTGAGAATATCGAAATTTCCGTCGGCGACCGGGTACTATATAAAGAGCATATTGGTACTGAGACTGAATTTGAAGGCAGGAAATACCTGTTTATTCCTTATGCTGAGATACTGGCAAAGATTGTCGAGACCGATAAAATTTGATATACCGGTTATCAATATTAATGAGATACTTCAGTATTCTCCCTTTAAATCCAACTCAAGGTGGCAGGAATTACCTTTGAAGACGAATGCGAAGAAATGAAATGGATTAACCGGAAGTAGAAGATATTATGCGGTTTATTAACCGTAAATTTGCATTGTTTTAATATAATTAAATTATGACAAAAGAAATTGTAAATACAAAATGGCTCAGTAACATGGCTTTTGAATCAGAAATTAATGGATATAAAATTATCATTGATGCTGACCCGCGTGTTGGAGGCGAAAACAGAGGACCACGGCCAAAGCCATTTATGCTGGCAGCTCTTGGAGGATGTACTGCTATGGATGTAATTTCAATTCTTCAGAAAATGAAGGTTGAAGTGGAAAAATTTAATGTAAGCGTGGAGGGTGACCTGACTGAAGAATTTCCAAAGCATTTCTTTAAAATGCATGTTATTTACGAATTTACCGGCAAAAACCTGCCAATGGATAAACTGAAGAAAGCAGTCGGATTATCAGAAGAGAAATACTGCGGCGTCAGCGCTGTGTATAAAAAAGCTATGGAACTTACCTCTGAGATAAAAGTAATTGAATCATAAAATAAGATATGGAAGATACTGATTTTACTGTTTTATATAATGAACATGATAAGAATATACTGAAAATTGCTGAAGATTCCCTCGACCCTTTCCTGGACAGGATTCAGGAAATAATTGAATATGCCGGCGAGTCTGGAATTAATAGGATCGGAATAGCCAATTGTACTATATTTAATAATGAAGCGGGGCACCTGGAAGAAATTCTGACAGCAGCCGGATTTACTGTTGAAAAAGTCAATTGTAAGTACGGAAAGGTACCATTCAACGATCTTGTTCCGGGATATAAAGGAATATCCTGCAATCCGGCAGGTCAGGCAAAATACCTTGAAGAAAAGAGTACAGAACTCAATATAATGATGGGATTATGCCTTGGTCACGATATGATCTTCAATTCAAAATCGAAAGCTCCGGTAACTCCCCTGGTTGTAAAAGACAGGGTGTTAAAACACAATACAATAGAAAGATTAAGACAGTAATGATAAGTCAGAGAAGTATTCAGATGCAGGTATCAGGCTGTTTAACAATTTATTGTAAGGAATTATGATGAACCAGGGAAAAATGGCTAATTTTTATTAGCTTCAATTCCGAAGGTAAATCCGGCTTTAACTCTTTCTATCAACTCGGGCAATATGTCGGTGTATTCGCCAACAATGCCAAAATCAGCATTATGAAAGATATGTGCTTTCGGGTTGTGATCAATGGCAATAATTATTTCAGATTCTTTCATGCCGGCTAAGTGCTGTATTGCTCCGGAGACGCCCACTGCAATATATACTTTAGGACGGATAGTCTTCCCGGTTTGACCTATCTGTCTGGCATATTCAACTATTCCATCATCAACGACAGGCCTGCTGCTGGCCCATTCGGCTTTAATTCCCTGGTATCTCAAGGCTTCAGTAAGTTCTTTAACTAATTTAAGATTATCGACTGTAGTCCCTCTTCCGCCGGAAACAACTATGTCAGCATCAAAGAGATTCTGCATTCCTCCTTCACCTCTTTCAGTTTGCAGGATTTCAACAACAAAGTCCTTCTCATCCAGAACAGGCTTAAATTCTGAAATATTACCTTGTCGGCCTTCCATTAGTTTTGGTATTTCAAATGTACCTGCCCTGGCAGTTGATATCTGAGGGCAAACAAAACCGAGAATGGTTGCGAGTTTACTTTCACCGTATGTGGGGCGCCTCGATTCAAGAATTGGTGCGTAAATAACCTTTTCTTTTTTGTCGATATATTCCCCAATTTCGAGTCCGGTACAATCAGCAGTTACCCCACTATCGGTTTTCATCCCTATCCTGGGAGCAAGCTCACGGCCTGATGTGGTTGCCGCAAAAAGGGCTATTTCAGGTTTTCTCTCTTTTATGACCTGTGCAAAAATTGATGCAAATGGCATGACCATGTACTCTTCAAGCCTGTCATTTTCAACAAGTATAACTTCATCAGAACCATGTTCAATCAATGTTCTGGCGAAAAGTCTGACATTTTTTCCAATAACCAATGTCAACACCCGTGTGTCATTTCCAAGTGTTGTTGCCAGTTTTCTCGCGGGCGTCAGAAGCTCCAGTGATGGTCTTGAAATCTTTCCATTTGTTATCTCCGCCCAGGTAAGGATTCCTCTTGATCCATTGCGGAAGTCTTTTTCAGGGAAATCCGGACGTTCAGTTTCTTTTCTCTCCTCTTTTTCTTTTTTCTCAAGAGTGTTTACGCCGATCTTAAAATTAGCAATAAAGTTATCGACCAATGACTTTTCACTGTGCCCTTCTGACATTTTTATTGGAGGTCGTTCACTCCCGATATTCACCACTTTAACAACTATGGTAGGAGACCCGTTCAAGCCTATTTTCTCAGTTCCCAGCCCAATATCGTCGATGCCAAATGTTGTAATGTTCAGAGCTCTTGCCTTAATTGCCCCGATTAAAGATGACTTGCGTGGTGGAATGCCTGTTGGAGTCATGGAAATGACGCATGGCATTGGCAGTTTCAACATCTGGAAGCCTCCTTCAATTATTCTTTTTGCAATAACATTACCCTGTCCGTCTGCTTTTACACTCTCAACAAAAGTAGCCTGTGGTATTCCAATACTTTCGGCAACCTGCGACGGGACATGTGCCGTATCACCATCACTTGTCTGACGACCGGCTAATATTATAAAGGGATCTTTTGAATTTTTGGTGAATCCCAGATGTTTAAGCATAGTAGAGAGAGCAAGCCCTGTTGCATAAGTATCGCTACCGCCAAGTTTACGGTCGGATAAGAGAAATGCATCATCATAACCCATCGAGATTGCCTTTCTGAGTGCGTTTTCAAATGATTTTGGCCCCATTGAGCATACAATTAATCTCGAATCGGGATATTGTTTTTTCAATTGTAATCCGGCTTCAAGACCAAACTGGCAATCAATATTTATTATTGATTTTGCTTTTGTCCGGTCCATTAACCCGTCTTCACCCATCCTCATTTCACTCGGGAGAGGAACTTGTTTTATTAAACTTATTATTGTTAAAGCCATTTTCTAAATCTTCCTTTTAATGCTACATATTTTGAAAGTCAGGTCCATTCCCGCCATTTGGTACTACCCATGTGATTCCTTTCCCCGGAGATTTTATATCACAGGTTTTGCAGTGCATGCAGTTTTCTGCATGAATCCTTAACTCTTTCTTCCCATCCTTGTCTGTGTGGAGCTCATATACTTCTGATGAACAAAAGAATTGTTCAGGAGCTCCATATTCTTCGATGTTAACAGCATTGAAATTCTCCTGATCATTGATATGAAGATGTACAACCTGTTGCTCATCATGATGAACTCCTGAATGATATACATCGGTTGCTTTATCAAAAGTCAGAATTTTATCAAATTCAAGTTTTGCCTTAAAACGTTCTTTAAAAGGTTTCTTCTTAAGTTCACTAAGTTTAGAGGTGGTAAGATAATCGGGAAGAGTTTTCAATCGTCCCAGGAATCCTGCTCCTCCTGTTATTAACTGTGTACCAAATTGCAGACCACCGGCGATTAATCCTTTTGAAAAAGCCTGCCGGAAATTACGTACAGGAAACAAGTCATGCTTTATAAAACTGTTGTTTATAAGTCTCTCATATGTCTGAAGTGAGTTTTCGGAGGTGTCGTTGCTTAAAAGTGCTCCGGCAGCTGTTTGTGCAGCAAGCATTCCTGATTTTATTGCCAGGTGTATACCCTTCAAAGCCGGCATGGCAACAAGACCGGCGCTATCGCCAACTATCATTGCATTATCGACAAACAATTTAGGTACAGAATAATAGCCCCCTTCCGGAAGTGTCTTTGCACCATATTCCAGGAATTTTCCACCCTTCAGGATTTTTGAAACCAGAGGAGTTGTTTTCCATATCTGGAATGCATCATGAACATCAAAGGTTGGATCCTTGTAGTCTAGCCCAACAACCAGGCCGACAGCAACCTTATTCTCTTTAAGACCATAAATGAAACCTCCTCCGAATTCATCATTCTGAAGCGGATATCCCATAGTATGATAAATTTCGCCAGGTTTAATATTTCCATCTGGCACTGACCATAATTCTTTGCAGCCTAATGAGTAAATCTGTTCGTTCCTGTCTTTAGTAAGATTAAACTTTTTTATCAGCATTTTCGCCAGACTGCCTCTTGTTCCCTCTGCAAAAATTGTGATTTTTGATTCAACTCTTGTGCCAGGCTGGAAATTTTCAAGTTTGTTCCCAAGGTGATCAATACCAGTGTCCTTAGTCCGTGCTCCAATTACTTTTCCATCTTTATACAGTATTTCATCAACAGCGAACCCTGTATATATTTCGACACCTTTTTCTTCTGCTATTCCCGCAAGGTACCTGCAAATCTCCCCAAGTGAAGCAGTATAATTGCCTGAATTGTTCATATAAGGCACATGAAAGGGAAGGGTGAGTGCTCTTTTTTCAGTGAGAAACACAGTTTTATCTTTGATCACCTTTGCGTTGAAAGGAATTTCAGAAAAATCTGTACCAGGCAACAACTCTTTGAAAACAGCCGGTTTTATGACTGCACCTGATAAAATATGGCTTCCAATGGCCCGTCCTTTCTCCACAAGAAGTATTCTTTTGTTCTCACCTTTTTGTTTTAGTATATCAGCAAGATGTATTGATGTGGCTAAACCTGACGGACCACCTCCGATTATTAACACATCTGTTGATACGAAGTCAATATCATTCATTATTTATTCTCGGGATTAATTTTTCTTTAGTCTATATCTATCATGTAAACATCGTTTGGTACAAATAGTTCTTTCTGTTCTTTCATTTTTGGTCATTAAATCCTTTTTATCCACTAAGATTCAATTTAATTGATGGTTTAGATTTTAAGAATATCCTGATTAATCTGAACATTTGTGCATTTATGATTTAAATTTGCACCAGTTTTAAATTGTCGTATTTTTAATGTGACTGATCGTATCCGATCAGTGAGAGTAAAAGATGTGAATATGATTTTTGACTTTATCGTCAGTGCAATAGGTTCATTATTATAGTGTTAAATTAAATATTGATGGAAAATGAAATTAGTACTGTTACGCCATGGTGAAAGTCAGTGGAACAAAGAAAACCGTTTTACCGGCTGGACTGACATTGATTTGACGGAGAAAGGGATAGAAGAAGCTAAAAGTGCAGGTAAACTTCTTAAAGCAGAAGGTTTTACCTTCGACGTTGTTTACACTTCAGTATTGAAGAGGGCAATCCATACCCTTTGGAATGTATTGGATGAAATGGATCTTGCCTGGATACCTGTTTATCGTACCTGGAGATTAAACGAAAAAAGTTATGGCGACCTGCAAGGTTTGAATAAAGCTGAAACTGCACAGAAATATGGTGAAGATCAGGTATTACTCTGGCGCAGAAGTTATGATGTCAGGCCTCCGCAATTGGATATTAAAGATAAGAGACATCCATCCAACGAATTGAAATACAATAAAATAGACAAAAATCTATTACCTGCAACAGAATGTTTAAAAGATACTGTTGAACGATTTTTACCTTATTGGAACGAAACCATTAAACCGGCTTTATTCGATAAGCAAAAAGTTTTAATTGTAGCACATGGAAATAGTTTAAGAGCTTTGGTTAAGTATCTGGACAATTTGTCGGATGAAGAAATATTGAAAATAAACATTCCAACAGGTATCCCATTGATTTATGAATTGGACGAAAAGTTAAATGTTAAGTCTAAAAAATATCTTGGTGACGAAGAAGTCATCAATCAGGCTATGAATTCAGTAAAAAATCAGGGTAAAGTAAAATAGATTTTATTCCTGTTGTATTTAATTCAGAAACAGGAATATTAAAGAAATAGGTTCTTATGTTTACGAAATGTGTATTGACAATCTCACCAGGATGTCATTTTTGTAAGTGTAGTGCTGCCTTTTTTATCCCGGTTATTCCTCTGTATATATCTAAAATATTAAAGGATAAATATTTATGATAATTTCAGTGCTTACAGACAATCATCCTGGTTCACACACACCTGCTGAACACGGACTGTCATATTTTATTGAACATGATGGGAAAAGACTGCTTTTCGATACAGGACAGAGCGAGATGTTCCTGAGAAATGCGGAGGCTATGAGGATCAGTATGACAAATACAGATATGGTTGTATTAAGTCATGGTCATTTTGACCATGGAGATGGAATATGGAACCTCACAGGCGGCAGATTGCTTTGTCACCCTGATTGTTTTATTCAACGTTACAGGAAATTGGATCATTCTTATATTGGGTTGAAAAAATCAAAAGATCAATTCGCAGGGAAATTTGAAATTGTTACCACTGTTAAACCTTATAAAATATCAGAAAAAATATTATTCCTTGGGGAAATTCCCCGGTTGACCGATTTTGAATCAAAAACAACCTCTTTTGTTTTTGAAGACGGAAGTCAGGATTATGTAATGGATGACAGCGCACTAGCATTAATATTGCCTGAAGGCTTATTTGTTGTCACAGGTTGCGGACATTCAGGAATTGTTAATACACTTGAATATGCGAAAAAAGTCACAGGAATAGACAGTCTTTTTGGAATAATGGGAGGGTTCCATCTGAAGGGTATTGACCATCAGACAAAAGAGACAATACGGTATCTGAAAAATAATAAAGTAAAACATGTTTTGCCTTCACATTGTACTGATCTTCCTGCTTTGACGGCTTTCTATGAGAATTTTGGTAATTCGCTGGTGAAAACCGGAAATATATATAATTTATGACCTGTTGTTATTATTAGGCCATAGCCTGTAAAGATTAATAGCATGACTGAATCATTGAAAAAGTTTTTTACTCGACCCTTTATTATTGTTTGTTAGTGCAGATTAAAACCTTTATTACAAACAATAGTCACATTAATCCGTGCAATTGTTTACTCAACACGAAAATATAAAAGCAATAATATTTACAAAAGGGTTACTAAGCGCTGAATAATATTCAGGATCTGTCTTCCGTTTTTGAGATGATCAGTCCGGCTATTTTTTCAAATGAATCTATTACCAGTTTGTTTGTCTGGCTGAAGACACTTAATCCTTTTTCAGCGGCTTCACCCACCTCTGAAACCAGCGGTATCTGGCCTAGTAACATTGTGTCGAACTCTATTGCCATTTTATGTCCGCCACCTTTTCCGAAAATATAATATTTTTCTTCAGGATGCTGTTCAGGTGTGAACCATGACATGTTTTCAATTATTCCCAAAACAGGAACTTTCAGATCGGGATTTGTGAACATTGAAGTGGCTTTTCGTGCATCATTAAGGGCTATCTCCTGTGGTGTTGTCACAATAATTGCACCGGCTATACTGAGTTTCTGTATAGTTGTTAACTGAATATCCCCCGTTCCGGGAGGGAAGTCGACAAACATATAATCAATATCGCCCCACTGTGTGTTTTCAAAAAGTTGCGTTACCCCATTTGCAGCCATTGGTCCTCTCCAGATAAGAGACTGATTGCGGTCAATAAAAAACCCTATCGACATGATACTTACCCCGAATTTATCAATCGGGAACATAATTTCCTTCTCTCCAAACGATGTTACATCGGGTTTAGCATCTTCTATGCCGAACATTCTTGGTATTGACGGACCATAGATATCCGCATCCACCAAAGCTGTCTTATAGCCATCACGTGCAAATGCGATAGCCAGGTTTGCAGCTACAGTTGATTTGCCAACTCCACCTTTTCCCGATGCTACAACAATAATGTTTTTAACTCCTTCCATAGGGATCTTTTCAAATAAATTACTCATGTCTTTTGATTTATGATTTTGTTCCATATTATTTTTATTTTTTTACTGATATTAATTTCCGGATTAAATTCTGTAATGCTTTTTCCCTGAACCATAGCTTCCACAATATTTTTATCGAATGGCAACTCACCTGCCATGGTGATATTACTTTCTTTGCACCACTTTTTTATCTGAGCGCTCAATGAAAAGTTAAGGTCGTATTTATTGATTATAATGTATGCCAATAAATTAAATTTTTGCACAATACCTACAGTTCTCTTCAGATCGTCCAACCCTGATATAGTAGGTTCGGTGACGATTACTACTTTGCTGACACCTGTAATGGTAGAAATTACCGGACAGCCAATGCCAGGAGGCCCGTCGAGTATAATGATATTCATCCCGTTCTCTTCGGAAAGCTGTTTAGCTTTTAATCGTACCATATTCACAAGTTTTCCTGAGTTTTCTTCACCGGGTGCAAGCCTGCCATAAATCATTTTACCATTGCGGAATGATCCTGAATACATACGGCTTTTATCATTTGCAACCATTCTTATAGCGTTCTCCGGACAAATTCGTGAGCAAAGAAAACAACCATCACATGATATTTCTGATATAACTATTTTATCGTTTTTCAGAGATATGGCATCAAATCTGCAATAATCTTTACACATCTTGCAGTTGGTACATTTGGAGTAGTCAATAACAGCTTTGTGTCCGGCTATGTAAACCTCTTCCTCTTCAACAAAAGGGTCAAACAGTAAATAGAGGTTGGCTGCATCTACATCACAATCAGCAAGGACAACATCCCCGTTCAATGTGGCAAAG
Source organism: Bacteroidales bacterium UBA1797 (assembly GCA_002319885.1). Lineage (GTDB taxonomy): Bacteria > Bacteroidota > Bacteroidia > Bacteroidales > VadinHA17 > LD21. Next base: position 110,599 of record DCFT01000087.1, on the reverse strand, counting down.
GCAGCACTTATACTTGATTTCCCTGTTCCGCCTTTCCCGCTAATTACTGCTATTTCCATGATTCTCAATAATGTTTTCAAAAACTGAAAGAAGCTGCTCTGAAAATATTTCATTGGTTTCAGATACCAACCTGCCATTAGAATAGAGTACAGCAATCTCTTTGTTAAAAGGTATTTCAAGTAACAACTGGATATTTTCGTGGGTCAGATATTCCATGACACTATTATTTCCCAAACCTGCCCTATTTATGATTACGCCGAAAGGTTTATTTATCGTCTTAAGTGTTTCAACACTCTGTTTCAGATCGCTGAGTCCAAAAGGAGTAGGTTCTGTGACTAGTATTACATAATCGGCAGAAGCAGCAGTTTGCACGAATGGGCATGAAGTCCCGGGTGGCGAATCCAGAATCGCAATATCTGATTGATTATCAATCTGTTTTATTGCAGCCTTTATTACCGTAACAGGCGACATTACTCCAATGTTAATCCTGGCTTCAAGGAGAGAAGGCTTCCCTTTAACTGAGAATGTTGTAACCTGTCCAAGTGAAACAGGCTTTTCCGAAATCGCTCCGGATTTGCATGCCACACTGCATGCACCACAGTCATGGCACAGATCTTCTATCACCTTAACAATCTTCATTGGTGGCAGAATGAATATGGCGTTGTAGTTACAGTACTCATGACATTTGCCGCAGAAAGTACAGATATCAGAATTGATAACTGGTACCTTTTGGGTAACTTCAGTTTTTCCAACTATTTCAGATTCAAAGAATGCAACAGCGTTTGGAGCCTCAGCATCGCAATCGACCATTGCTACCCTGTAATTCTTTTTTGACAGGCTATAGAAAAGATTTGTTGAAATATAAGTTTTGCCGGTTCCCCCTTTCCCACTGGCAACTGCAATCTTAATCATATCTGAGACGGGTTGATTCATCTGCAAGTGTGGGCTTTACAGACTCACTGAGAAATTCATTATTCCAGGAATTGAGCCTGGCATGAGTGACATAATATTTCTGAGGTATTGGGTGCGTTCCAATGATTACCTCCATTCCATATTTTTCAGGAATGAACTTTTTGAACTGCTCCATGTATGGGCAGGGAGGATAACCAACTATGAATCCTGTTGCAAAATGTACATGTGTTACTCCGTTCTTTTTCATTTCTTCGGGAGCGTATTCGATATTTCCGCCGGGACAACCACCACAGGTTGTAAATGCAGCAATTTCGAGTTCCATATCTTTATAAATTGAAAATGCCCCTTCACGATTAGCAGCTGCTCTGAAGCATTTTCCTCCGGCGCAGGTTTTATACCGGTCGCAAATGATTATTCCTACTTTAATTTTTTTCATTCTTTGAATCAGCTTAACCTTTTAATTTTATTTAAATCTACCGTTAATAATTTTCTCTTTGACAAGCTTATTATATCAATGAATAATATGCCAGTGGGGTGATCAATTTCATCCTGAAATATGAACGTCAATTTAGGGTGTGTAATAAATTAAGTTATGCATTTATTATTATTAATAGTCAGATAATCAATTAATCAAAATTGAGTATGATATTCACGCAGGTAAAATTTCTTCCCATTATATACCGTGATTTGTATCAGTCTTTGTTTTATAAGTGATTTAACTACTTCATAATCTGCATTGTCGTGCTTTAATAGATTAATCAATGAATCTTCCCTTAATGGATGCACTGCTGTTGTGTTAAGTATATCTTCATAAATATTGCCTGTAAAGCCTGTCTCAATACCTTCAAACCCCGTGAGAAATTCTGTTTTTATACCACTTTTATTGAAAATCTGCCATGCCATATTCATCATTTCTGTATCGGGTGGTATTGCCGTTTTTACAGACGGTGGTCTTATTGGTATTGCCAGGTAGGCTATGTAAGGATTAACGGTTTTTATTAATTCTGCCAGGTTTGAAAAAATTTCAGCGGAGTCATTTAATCCTTTAATGATCATAGTTTCAGTGCCTAACATGCCTTTATAGATGGAAATGAAATGGCTTACATTTTCGAGATGCTTTTTAAAATCGAGTCCTGGATCAGGCTGGTTGACTTTTTGCCAAGTATCATTATCGGCAGCATCCATTTTAAGAGATACCCAGTCGGCTTTAAAAAGATCTTCTCTCACTGACTCGTCAAATAATAATGAAGCATTGGTTATAACTGCAACAGGGAAACCGAGTTTCTTAAGCAATAAAATTGACTTACCCAGATTTATATCAAGTGTAGGTTCTCCGTTAGATACGAATGTGAGATAGTCGGGCTGGCTTTCTTTATTTAGTCGTCCAAGATGTTGTCTTACCTTTTCAAAAATTACTTCAGGTTTAAAATACGCTTCTCTCTTAATACCTTTTTTCAACGTTTTTCCGACCTGGCAGTAAACACAGTCATACGTACAGGTTTTAGGAGAAATAATATTATTTATTCCAAGGCTTTTACCCAGTCTTCTTGATGGTACAGGACCAAAACTTATCATATAATTTGCGTTTGATTCTTTAGCAGGTTATTAACAGGAAGGATTGTAAACAACCAGACTATCTTTTTCTGCATTAAGTAATTCTGCCATAACATTGCATTTTACCATTAGAAGGAAAAAAATCCTGTTATCGTTCAATGGGAGTAAGCCCTCAAGATTACCCTGTCCCTTTGAAATGATAAGGTCGGCTTTTTCAAAATACTGCTGAAATACTTTTCCCGACTTATGAACAATTGTCGAGGGAGCATCATATTCATTAGAGATTACACTGGCTGCACTGCTCATTCCAATGAATTCAGCATCTTCCATAGTGGCATCGTTTATAACCGGACCTCCCCTGACAACAAAAGTAAGATCATGATGCTTAATTGTTTCAATAAATAATTTGTCAAAGACAATTTCTCCGGCATTATCTCCCAGGTATAATACAAGTTTGGCATTCTTTAATTTTTGCTCCAGCTGTTTTGAATGATCAATGGCAAATTCAGCTGTAAGAGCTTTATCTATTGTTGCCTGTAAATTAAAATTGTCATTGGCTGCGAAATCAATAATGTTTCCGGCAATCGCAAGCCGTAATGCAGTATTAAAAGGATCAGTCGATCGTTGTACCATTTTCTTCAAATCGGGAAACATACCCAGAGCCTGATCATTATTTTCTTTTTTTTCCTGACTGTATGGATCGGGATTATGAGTATAGTTTCTTAGAATTGAGTGAAGTTCACGGGAAAATTCGGGTGACAAGAGCTCATCCCATTTATTACGATAGAGGTTGATCATCTCAAAGGTGAAAGAATTTTTTGCTTCACCTGATATATTTGCTTTTTCAATCAACCTTTCAAATGCCCTGGTGAAGCAAAAAAAGCAACGGTAGTCTGAACCCATTTCCAATAAATATTAATGATTGCAATAATTTGCACCGGCAACCAGAGACTCATTTAAAAAATCATCTACCAGCTCAAGCTGGTTCTTAAAAGGAGCACCTACAAAAACATTGATGTTTTTCTGATTAAAAAGTGTTATAGCGCTCTGCCCCATTCCTCCGGCAATAACATCAGTAACTCCATTTTCTGCCAGCCAGGCAGGATATAACCCTGGTTCATGTGCCGGAGGTGTTATCAATTTTTCATCTGAAATTGATTTGTTTTCAGTATTTATAATTGCAAATTGTTGACAATGACCAAAATGCGAACATAATATCCCATTTTCCAACGGGATGGCAATACGTTTTTTCATGATATTTATAAATTAATTAAATTAAACTCTACTACTTTTTAATCGTTTCCCTTTTCCAGTTCCTCCATCGGCTTTACGCCGTTTCCCTTGTCCTGTTCCAAGTTTGGAAATCAGTTCACCTGTAGTGTTTTTTTTACATTTTCCTAGTCCCCGACCCGTTTTCGGGCCCTTACCTTCTGGACCTGTTCCATTAATTTGTGGCATAATTTCTGATTTTTAATTCATTTCATAATAATTTTTCAGAACCCGAATAAACTTCTTCAATCTCAAGTGCAGTTGCTGCATTTCCAGGATGCTTAGAAGGGTTCCATTTTTTCATATCATCAAATATTTCACCACTTTTATGGTATTTTATAGTACCTTTCAATTGAAAAGAAGTCCCTTCGTTGGTAATAAAGAGAATACTTGCCTTGCTTCCAGCAAGGATGTTTTTACGTGTTTTACTAAAATAATTGTCGGCAATTACAATTACAGATTCATTATATTTCGAAACACAGGTGACATATACTGAATTGGGCATTCCTTTAACATCGACTGTTGAGAAAACAACAGCATCTTTTCTGGCATCCCATGCTTTGCTTACTTTTTCCGGCAGTTTTTTCACAATTATTTAGTTTAAATTTTCGTGGTTTAACAATTCAATAATGTCACTAATCTTTTTTTCATTGTCTTTTAATACAATTAGCTGAATTTGCAAACTGTCAAATATTGATTTTACCTTAAATCCAAACTCGCCGGACACGACTTTTTTTGCACCTTTTGATGCAACTAATTGAACCGATGCAGGACCAGCGCCTTCAGTCGCGTCTTTATTTGGGTTTGGAATGAATTCCATCCCTTTTGTTTCAGTATCGTAAATAATAAAATATCCACAACGCCCAAAGCGCAGGTCTAATTTGCTTTCCAGATTGTTTCCGGTACTTGTGATCGCTACTTTCATATTATTATTTTATAGATTTCTGTTTTAGGGTTTATCATTGAAGCTGTTATCTCATTCTTCTTCTTCTTCTTCTTCTTCTTCTTCTTCATTATTATTATTCTCCGCATAAACTGAGAAGCTGGTGCTTTTACAAAGCGGGCACTCTTTTATTTCAACCTGTTTTTCAGGATTATTAAAATAACAACCACATGATGAGCATAAGAACCATTCACTGTCAAAATATATTTTCCCACCTTCAATGCTTATCTGACTTCCTTTTACCAGTGCTTCAGCAATTTTTTGCCTCGCCCTTGCATAAATTCTTGTGAGTGTAGGTCTTGAAACATTCATTAAAACAGAAGCCTGATGATGATTTAACATTTCGTAATCGCAAAGGCGTAATGCTTCATATTCTTCAAAATGAAGAAACACGGCTTCAACCTTCCCTTTAATATTCTTATTCCCATAAGGCCTAAAGCCGGAAATGACAGGAGGGTTGCTGATTTTTCTTAAACGTGAAGGGCGTGGTGACATAAATAATGAGCATATGTTCAATACAAATATAGTGAACATATGCTCATAATCCTAATATTTTTGAAGTTTTTCTTAATACTGTCCCGATCCTTGGATTAAACGGCTTTTATTTTTGCAAAATACATGGCAAATGAACGATACAAAAAGTGAGTCCACTTTCCAAAAGGGACTATTATTAAGGCCCATTGAACAAGTATTGTCAGATGGAAGAGGTACAACCATATATTTTTTTCGATCAGACCGGTGTCGATAAAAAGACGAACAACAAAAGCAGTCAGTCCCATTAAAAACAGCCAGACAACGAACATCCAGTCGGAAGGCTGTGAATATTTGCTCATCTCTTTTTGCTTTTTTATGCGGTCCGACATGAAATCAATAGTAACAATAAATATTATTATGCTCATTACATATCCGAGCACTATAACGAACAGGCTGTCATTTGAAAACCAGTCAAGAAAAACAGTGGTAAATAAAAGTCCAAGATATCCTATAACGATTATAAAGTGTTCAAACCATCTTAACTGATTATCATCACATCCTAAAGATCTTTTTTGGGTAAACATGTGAATAATTAACTCTCCGAAGCTTGTAAAATAATTGATGAGCGGGACTTTAATTTTAGGTTTAAGGATGATCATCCACCACATCCTTATAATATTTGGCAACAGGATAAAACCAAAAACAGCAGCAATGGCTATTATTTCAAATAAATGACCTATATGCATGATAGACTGGAGGTTGAAATTTTCCAGGACACTGAAAACTAAGACGCCTAAAGTTGCAATAATAAAACCTATTATGGTCAGAGGAAGCGATCTGTATAGCAAACCAGATAGTTTGGTCCAGTCATATTCCGTTGTCAGCCATCTCCTCAGCGACATCATTAATTCGCCGGGATTTGCTTCCTGAGGGCAATGCGTACTGCATTCACCGCAATAATAGCATAACCAGGGCTTGAGTGAAGACCTGATATCATCTTCCAGCCCTAACACACTAAACCGTACCATTTCCCTGGGGAAGGAATCTTCTTCTGTTGATAAAGAGCAAACGGCAGTACAGTTTCCGCAGTTATAGCATGCGTTAAAATCGAATGCCCCATATTTTTTTAATTCTTTTCCGAATTCAGTATTAATCGCGGCCATTATTTTTTTAGTTTGTAAGAAAAATATGCATCCATATCATCAACTGCTCCGATTTGAACGAAGCCATATTTTACAAGTGACATCAGATAATAAACTATCTCATTTGAAGGCATATTAAGCTTTTGTGTTAATTGTTCAATAGTTAAATCGCTTTCCTGAAGTGCATCAAGAATTAATTTTTTAATCTTTATGAATTGTTTCAGATTATCCTTAGCTGCCTGAGATACTTCCCTTTTTTCTCTCAGATATTTATATGTTTTGCCTTTTTCGATTTCCATGATGTTTTTGTTTAAATTCATTAGCTGTTTTTCCCTTTGTGTTACTTTGTGCCTGCCTGCTGACAGGCAGGTTTTACTTTGTGACCCTTTGTGGTTAAAGGATTTATTTTTTTTACCACAAAGGAACACTAAGGTTTTCACTAAGGGCTACAAAGGATTTTGTAAATACTAACCTGCTAAAGCATCTATCATACTTTCAATTTCTTTGTCAGAATAGGCGATTAAGTTTATAGCATTGGAAGGGCATACCGGTAAGCACATGCCACATCCCTTGCATACTGAATTATTTATCGCTGCAATATCTTTTTTCTCATCCTTCACCATTTTTATAGCATCGAAAGGACAGGCTTCTGCACAAGCTCCGCACCAGGTACACAGATCCTTGTCTATTTTTGCAATGATGGGTTCAAGTTCAAGTTCTCCCTTGCTCACATAAGAAAAAGATTTTATTGCGGCCGAAAGAGCAGAATTAACCGATTCCATTATATTTTTAGGTCCCTGGCATGCACCGCAGATAGTTATCCCATCAATCACCGTTTCCACCGGACGCAACTTCATATGGATCTCATTGAAAAACTTATCGCGTCCTTTGGGGAGCTTAAATAGTGAGGCTACCGAATTATCTGCCCTGGGTACCATTCCTGTAACGAGCACAACAAGATCAGCTTCGACCGACATTTCTTTTTTGGCGGTCAGAATATCATTTATCCGTATGGTTATTTTATCATTGTTTTGTTCGACGACAGGAGGGGCATCCTCATACGATTGAAGGTAAATATCGCCTCCTTTCAAAGATTCTGCATATAATACCTCTTGTTTACCATAAGTTCTTATCCCGCGGTTAAAATGGTAATTATTAATATCACTAAATTTATGCCTGGCCTGCATAGCCGCGTAAATAACTGAAGTACAGCAATAACGGGAGCAATATTTATTATCACCGTCAATCTGGCGGCTTCCTACGCAGTAGATGTATGCAATATTTTTAATTTCTTTCCCTTTGTAGATTAATTTCTTATCATTCAGATCAATAATCCGTTTGAATTGAGGCAGAGTTACAACATTTTCAATTTGTTTATATCCGAATTCACCATCAGCAGGAGTATATGAATCGAATCCTGTCGCCATTAAAACAGAGCCGACATTAATTTCAATTGTCTCTTCTTCTTGCGAGAAGTCAACACTTGGGCAGATCTTTTCGCATTCACCGCAACGGGTACAGTTTTTTATATCTATAACAGGGGTCTGTGGATATTCACTGGGGAAATTGTGATAAATTGCCTTTCTGTTGGTAATATTGAAGTTAAATTCATCAGGTACATCTACCGGACAGACTTCAATGGCTTTTAACAAATGACCTTCATTGCATTTAGCTTTTATATATCGTGGTGTTACTTTTATTTTCATTTTGAAATCGCCTATACTACCTGTATTGGAGATGACTTCGGCACCTGTAAGTAACCTGATATTATCGTGTCTGATAACTTCATTATAGAGTTTGGTTACTACTTCCTTGCCTGTTTCATTGGTGGTAAAGAGGACATCCCACTGGGCGACTCTTCCTCCGATAAAGTGTTCTCTTTCAATAAGGGTTACGGGACATCCCATGTCGGCTAGTTCGATGGCAGCTCTCAATCCTGCTATTCCACCGCCTATAACGGCAACAGCTTTTTTTGAATTTATAATAAATGGATAAAGAGGTTCGGCGAGTCTTACTTTGGCGACTGCGGCTTTTACTAAACGGATCGCTGTTTCAGTTGCTCCGGGTTTATCGTCAGAATGAGCCCATGAGGCCTGTTCCCTGATATTGGCATGAACATAGTTGTATTTGTTCAGTCCGGCTCTTTCTGTCACTGCCCTGAAAGTCAACAGGTGTAATTTTGGAGAGCATGAAGCAACCACTACTCCGTCGAGTTCATTTTCCTTTATGTCATCAACCATCTCCTTCTGATTGGCGTCGCCACAGGCAAATAAGGTAGTTTTTGCAAGAAAGACACCGTCTTCAGCCTCGATTGATTTTTTGACCTTTTCAACATCTACATAATCGGAGATATTTCCGCCACAATGGCATATATATACACCTATTTTTTTGTTCATAATTTGCGGTTTAGATAACTTATTGCTTCTGCGGATGAAGCTCCAGCTGAGAGAATTGAATCAGGAATATCCATTGGGCCGGTAGCTGTACCAGCAACAAAAACTCCATCGATGCTTGTTTTTGACGGACTTGCCAAAGGATCGGCCTGGTCAACAAAACTGAAAGGATCGAGTTTCAGGTCCCCATCACGAAAAAAAGATTTACTGTCGGTATTCGGAAGTACGCCAACCGAAAGTACTACAAGGTCGTGTTCAGTCTCCCTGACGACATTTTCATTAATATCCTCATAACGCAAATTAAGGTTCCCATTCTCATTTTCTGTTATTTTCCCGATTTTGCCTTTAACAAAGTTTACTCCCATCCCTTTTGCCTGGTCATAAAATTCTTCAAAACCTTTACCAAATGACCTGATGTTCAGGTAATAAATTGTCACATCTGCCATTGGCAGAGCTCCCATGAGCAATTGTGCCTGTTTTATTGAATACATGCAACATATCTGGGAGCAGATTGGATTGCCTACAGTTGCATCACGTGATCCTGTGCAAAGTACGTATGCAATTCTGTCGGGTACCTTGCCATCGCCAGGTCTCAGAATCGTATTAAACGGCCGGGTAGGGGCCAGTTGTCTCTCCATTTGCATCGAAGTAATTATATTCTTATAAGTGCCATAGCCATAGCGAGGTATTTTCAATGGATCAAAAAGATTAAATCCTGTAGCAACTATGACTGTCTTAACATTAATACAATATTCTTCTTCCTCCTGGGTAAAATCAATACATTTTGTCGGACATACTTTTTCGCAGGCTCCACACAAAGTGCAGTTTTCAATATCTATAGCAGCCACTCTGGGGCTTGCAATACTGAAAGGAATATATGCTGCTTTACGTCCGACGAGATTATACTGGAACTGGTCATGAACCAGAACCGGACATGCCTGTTCGCATAACTGGCAGCCTGTACAATCATCAATCACTACGTACCTGGGTGTTTTTATTACCTCAGCTTCAAAGCTGGTTTCAGATTTCCTGCTGATAGATTTTACTTCGCTTCCTGTGAAAATTGTTATTCCCGGGTGCCTTGAGATCTCTGAAACCTTTGGTGTTGTTATGCATGCTGAACAATCAAGGGTAGGGAATACTTTGCTTAGCAAAATCATCTTACCGCCAATTGACAGATCTTTTTCAACTATTAATACCTTAAATCCGTTATTGGCTAAATTTAATGCTGCTTCTCCACCCGCAATTCCGCCACCAATAACCAGTGCATCAAAAGAGGCATTCATTATTTTCCCATGCATAATTAATTGTTTGAGTTTTTGAGTAAATATTCGTTAAAGCTTTTCATTTGTTTTACAAAAGACTCACTGCATACTGAGCATATTGCAGCCATCCTCAGACGAGCCGGTTCAATATCAAGTCTCTTCATCTGTTCCTGGGTTCGACTTATAATCTTCCCTGTCTTTTCTGTGCATGATTCACCGTAAGGACAATCACTTCCATCAGCAGCGATAAAAACCCCGTCAAATCCTTTTTCAAAAGCATGTAAGATCCAGCTTGTTTTTACACCACTGGAACAGGGAATTGAAATTGTATAAACCGTAGGAGGGTAATGCAATTTAAGTAATCCTGCCATATCAATAGCAGGATCAGAAATCTTTTCAGTAGAGAATACCAGGATCCTGGCGGTTTTTTTGCCAATATCAGCCATATTCAACTCTTAATGTTTCTTCATAAATATTCTGAAATAACCGCTGCCCTCAATTGTACCAAGATATTCGTGACCTTGTTTTGCACACCACTTCGGGATGTCAACTTTTGTTCCTTCATCGGCAGATAAAACTTCCATGATATCCCCCGGTTTAATTGTACCGATTGCTTTTTTAGCTTCAAGCAACGGACCCGGACATGCGGTACCTCTTGCATCGACCGCTTTTGTGACCTGTAGGCTTATTAATTCTTCTTGTGTCATTTTTTAAAATTTAAAATTGTGTAGAAAACTAAATAAATAATTGTATGCTGCTTTCACCTGCATCAGAAACAAATGTTGCTGCGCCTGCGTATCTTAAATAAGGGTAATCGATCATCTCTTCTTTTTTAAAACCCATAAGGTTCATCGACATCTCACAAACTGTAATCTCAATACCTAATTCTGCAGCCTGTCTGAACATCTGCTCAAGCGACATGACCCCCTGTTTTTTCATAAGGTACTTAATCATCATAGAGCCCATGCCGCCCATATTCATTTTTGATAGTTTCAGTTTGCCTTTACCCTGCGGTAACATTATCCCAAACATTTTTGAAATAAAATTTTTTCCTGCTGCTTTTTTATTTCTGGCTCTGAGAGCAGAAAGAGACCAGAATGAGAAAAAAAGTTTTACCTGCGTATCCATGGCAGCAGCTGCCAGTGAAATAACCATGGCTGCCAGAATTTTATCCATATCTCCTGATACAATGGCTATTGATAATTGATCTTTCCTTGAATTTTCAAGCAGGCTGATCTTTCCCTCTAAGGCTTCAATTTTTTTACGGAATGTACTTAACTGTAAGCTTATATCCTCTTCTCTTTCTAATATTTCTTGCATTATTGGTCTTTCACCGGATTAATATTCCGGAATTAAATAAATAAATTTACATCGGCTTCCTGTGTAGCTGTTATATATGCACCGATACCACAAATGTCATCGGCAATGTCAATAAAGTCATCGAGTTTTTCAGCTCCCCATATCTTTCCGGCGAGGCCGCAAATATGAATTTTAACATCAGAGATGGTTTTACATTCTCTGAAGAATTCAACCCATGTCTTTACTTTAAGGGTCTTAAGTGATTCTAAAAACTCAGCTTTTAAATTTGGATTCTCAGCCATCTGAAGTTTCTCAGAATTATCTCCAATATCTTTTCTGAAAGCCCTTGCACCCTGCAGCAAGACATAGATGTCAACTTTCATATCATCTGCAACTGCACCACTAAGAATAATTCCTGCAGCGGTTAGTTTATCAACACTTCCTGAGAACAGACCTAAGCACATTTTCTTTGGTTCCATAGCTATAATTTTTTATTGTTAATTAATTCACAAAGGAACGGATTATTAAAACCTTATTTGTAAAAACAGATGTGAAGCTCCTTACACTATTTTGTGATATAGCTCACATTTTTGTTAACTTTGCAGTATGAAAAATGATTGTAAACTTTGTGCAATTAAATCCGAAGCTGCCTCAAAATTAAGTACTGAAGAGATGGAAAAACTCTCATTCAGTTGCGCTTTGGTGAAATTCAGGAAGGGAGACTCTTTAATCAGACAGGGGACTTTTTCCACTAATGTGGCCTATTTAAGAAGCGGACTGGCCAAGGTACACATTGCCGGTCCTTACCATGAACAGATTGTAAGAATTGTAAAGTCTCCTTCTTACCTGGGGTTACCTACTACTTTTGGTGATAAAATAAATCAATACTCGGTAACAGTTATTGATACTGCGGAGGTTTGTTTTATTGATATCAATGCATTCAGATCCTTACTGAAAGCCAATCCTGAATTCTCTTATGAAATTATGTTGGAACTATGCAGAAATGAGCTTGAAGTGTTTTACAGATGTGCCAACCGCACACAGAAGCAGATCAGGGGAAAAATCGCCGATGTTTTGCTGGAGATGTCTGAACGGATTTACGGAAATGAAAAGTTCAGCATTCCACTGAACCAGGAAGATCTGGGAAATCTGGTTGACTCAAGCCGGGAAAGTGTGAGCCGGGTATTAACTGAATTTGAAAAAGATGGTATAATTAAACTTTCGGGCAAAAAGGTTGAAATAACCAACAAGAAATCATTATTGCTTATCAGCGCCAACGGCTAGCTTTTGAATTCACAAAAATGAGGTCAGGAATGTCCTCCGACTATGATCCTCATAATTCTGAGATTCAGTACTATGAATCTTATTACCTGTTTCACAATAGAATGTCTCCAGTACTTTGTTGCTTTAGTTGGTAAGGGAGGATATGATTCATCATAATAACCACGTACAATATTCTTAGCCATGTTACAGATTTTTAATAATTAACATTTCATTCCGGCAGCAGCCACCAAAAGGGATATCCTTTGGCTTTATGAAGAAAAAGATAATGCAGTAGTAATTTGATCCAGTGACCTGCCAGTCCAATCTCGCCAACAGTATAACTCAGATCGCGACCCCACAGGGGATATTTTTCCCAGTCCGGTACAATTGGAAAGACAGTCATGGTTGCCGCCTGACCCTTAAGCACACCGAAACCGGCTGAGACTATACATGCAGCTCCCATCTTGCCCATTGATGCTTTATGCCTGAAATCAGTCCGGCCATTTTTAACCAGATCAACAATGTTTAATGCAACAATTTTCCCTGTCACCCCCGATGGCATTCCTGTTCTTGGAGGTGCAGGAGCAATAAGAGTTCCATTCGGGCTTTTCATAGGTTTGGATATAGGGTGTGGGGGAGCGAACGCAATGCCTGTTGCAAAAATATTTTTGTAGGCAGGATTCTGGTAAACTGATGGCCAGTCTTCGATACTCCATTCCTCAAAAGGTTTGCCTGAATAGTCTGCATCAACTTTCATAAATCCGTTTGGAGCAAACAGAGTACTGGTAATGTCAATACCATTTTTGTTATATGCCTTCATTCCTGAACCGGAAAAAGCAGGGATGAGCATTGCAAAATCAAAATCCTGAGTGTGCTGCTCCCCGTCAAGTGTTTCATAATATACAACGCCTTTTTCTACTTTGGTTACACCGGCTCTTTTGATCCATCTTATGCCATATTCTGCAAGTATTGATTCGGCAAACGTTCTCGTAGGAGTAATATATCCACCTCTTTTTATAAAGGCGCCACCCATACCAAAATCTCCGATTTCATATTCATTGGTTATCCAGATTAATTCTGCCTTGTCCGAAAGGTTCATTGCTTTGATTTCACTCGCAAGGTTAAGTGCATATTCAAAAGCAGCTCCCTGGCAGGTTGCTCCCGGATGACCGGTTCCAATAAGAAACTTCAGCTTTTTCCCATTCCTCATACTGCCGAAACACTCTTTTAATGATTCCCATGTCTCCACAGCATGATCACAGGAACACACAGAATGAGTAAATTTGCCAGGACCCAGCCCTGCAGTTGCTTCAAAGTTGAGCTTTGGTCCGGTGGCATTTATTAGGTAATCATAGTCTATATCAGTTTTTTCACCCTTATTTTGTGAGGAAGTGGATTCTATCGATACGTAAGGTCTGTCGCTGAACTCACCACCCTCCGGATGGATATCCACAGCTTTTGCCTGTTTATAATCAATGCCCCACCGTTTGTACAGCGGTCCTAGTTTAAAGCGAACCTGATCAATTGTCATCCTTCCGACACCGACCCATATATTTGATGGAATCCATTGGTAGTACTCTGATGGACTTACTACTACAACTTCATGCATTCTTCCAAGTTTTCTTCGGATGTGAGCAGCAGCTGTATGTCCTGAGATACCTGCTCCTAAAACTACAACCTTTGCCATAAGTCTTGTAAGATATATTTAAACTAATAATTAACTGATTTCTCAAATATAATGATAATTTGTAAAAGTGCCGGATATTTATCACACACGAAGGTGAATGTGCATCTTTTAGCAGACCTCAATGAATTACGGCATTTTTTATTAGCGGAGTCTCCTTCATCCTTTCTTCATGTTCCTTTCCTTACCTTTATTATTCTAGTTTTAAAGTATACAGTTCAATAAATCTGTATCAGGTTTGAAGTTGGTATCAGAAAAATAAAAAGTAAAGAGTTATGACCAGGTTACTGAAATTATTGCTGATAATTTTATTATCACTTGCAACAGGTAACATTATTAAGGCTCAGGAGAAAGTTACAATAAGTGACACTCTTTCCTCAAAGGGACAGATAATGGATGAAAGTGATTCCAGGCAACAGGATCAGACAGATGGAAATAAAACTGGTATAAAACAGGTAAGAAGTGCACGTCCTGATATGAGTAAATCGAGAGGAGCGCGCCCCCCATTTGTTACACGTCCGGCAGGTTCAGGAATACCTAAGGGAGCAGGCATACCAGGAGGAGCCAAGGGACCGCGCGGCAGATAATTAGTAATTACAATTAAAAATCAGACAATGTCTTTTATCCGATCAAAACTGAATATAATCTTGTTGCTGTCGCTGCCGTTAAATGCGTTTTCACAGTCTGATACCACCGAAATAGTTTCAGTAGCTGATACCGGAAAGTCAGCTAAAGCAGGTACGGGCCATTCATTATATTCAAGTCTTGGTTACGGTAGCAACATGATTTATCTTGGTTCTACAATTTCTCAGAATCAGTCTTTTGGCTTTACTACTGTGACCTATGGATTTAATAATGAGTTGTTTGCATCAGCATCGGCTATTCATCTGACTAACTACTCTCCCTTCCTGCCATTTTATAATTTTTCTTTAAACTATGGACATGCTTTCAATTCATGGTTTGATATCTCGTTGGGGCTTTCAAGATATCAACTTGATAAGAGCCAATCCGATACACTCTTCAGCAGTTTTTCATATGGTGATGTTACATTGGGAATTGACTGGAGATTGCTCTATTCCAAAATCACAGCCGGAGGACTTCTGGCTGATGAAAACCAGGCCTTTTTCCAGTTTAGAAATTCAAGATATTTCCAGACTCCTGAATTCTTCAGAAACAAGATTTTTGTCTCATTTGATCCTTATATAAATCTTGTTTTTGGGACTCTTATAAAAGCAGAGTCTTCAACCGAGATCTCATATACTTCCTCTGATCCATTTCGTCCTAAGGGATCAGGTGGCCTGAGTACCACCGCAACTACAAGTTCAACAACACTTTCCACAAATATTTTATATTCAAAAATCTTTGGTCTGATGGAGGTGGAATTCGGGTTGCCGGTTTCAATAAATTTCGACAGAATTACTATAGAAGCCGGAGCAAGTTATGTTCTTCCTACTTATAAAAGTGATTTCATTACACCCGGCGGGTTCGTTTTTCTTTTAAGCGGATCGTTTAGAATTTTTTAATTAGCAAATTATGAACATACTGATTGTTGAAGACGAGAAAAGCCTGGCTAATGAAATAGCTGCATTTTTAAAGGGTGAAAATTTTATTTGTGATCTGGCTTATACAGGACTGGAGGGATCAGAAAAAATAGAAGTCAACCTTTATGACTTTGTTCTTCTTGATATTGGATTGCCAGATTATAATGGTCTTGATCTGATTCACGAGGCCAGGGAAAAGAATATTGATGTATCATTTATTATAATTACTGCACGTGGAGCAGTTGAAGATAAAGTTCTGGGCTTAAATCTGGGAGCTGACGACTACCTTGCCAAACCTTTTGCTCTGGTTGAACTTCTTTCAAGGATTCAGGCAGTTGCAAGAAGAAAATTCCATATTAATAACCAGAATATTTCCTTAGGTGACTTTTTTCTGGACATACAAGCGCGAAGATTGCTATGCAACAACAGGGAAGTTGATCTAACAAGGAAGGAGCATGATCTTTTGCAATACCTTACTCTTAACCGGAATAAGGTATTGACCCGCCGGCAGCTTTATGAGCATATATGGGGAAATATTCTGGATGATCAGTATGACAGTAATTTTATTGATGTTCATATTAAAAATGTCAGGAAAAAAATGAATTTTCACGCACCAACTTTATTTCTTGAGACTGTGAGAGGAATTGGATACAGGGTAAGTTTAGATCAGTAAACTGAAATCAACTTCTGAACCCTTTCTCTTTGATATGACTCCCGTCATAACCTCTACATCAGATTTCTGGCAACTCCACATTTCCATCAGGGAATTTATGAATAGAATCAATAACCTGTTTTAGGAAGAGAAGCAGATTACTTTAAAGATTGATATTAGCATTTATTCCCCGTAAATTCATGATACATTCATCTTTGCGGGTGTATATTGAATTCATCAATTAAAAATAAACTTAAATAATAAAGGAAATGAAAAAACAAATTCTTTTTGGCGCATTGGCACTTTTAATAAGTGTCGGCGTAACAGCACAGGACAAAACACAAACCAGAAACCAGCTTGCAACTCAGGACCAACTACAAAGTCCAATTAAGGATCAGCTCAAAACCCAGGATCAGCTCAAGACCCAGG
>DCFT01000087.1:55731-93505 GCA_002319885.1 Bacteroidales bacterium UBA1797 | reverse complement strand
TCAAGACCCAGGATCAGCTCAAGACTCAGGATCAGCTCAAAGCCCAGTCACAGACCAGATCGAAAGCTCAGTTGCAGGACAAGACCGGATCAATGAACAAGACTCAGACAAAAAGTAAGAGTGCAGCGAAAAATTCAGGAATCGGTAATGCAAGAAGGCTTGAAACACACAATAATACAATTGTACGTGCCAGAGTAAATAATGTAGGAAGTGCAGGAGCCAGAAGGAGGTAAGCTCATTGACAATTGATTTGCAAAATATAAAAGAGGCTGTCTCAAAAGTCTAAATCCATTAAA
This sequence comes from Bacteroidales bacterium UBA1797, assembly GCA_002319885.1. GTDB lineage: Bacteria > Bacteroidota > Bacteroidia > Bacteroidales > VadinHA17 > LD21. Next base: position 93,209 of record DCFT01000087.1, on the reverse strand, counting down.
CACAAAGGGCACAAAGGAAATTCACAAAGGTCACAAAGTCTCGTCCCTATAGCTCTCGGGAGCTACCAGGATAAATATCGAGATATTCACTTTGTGCACTTTGTGCCTGCTTTGTGTACTTTGCGGTTAAAAATAACTTTTGAGACAGCCTCTTTTATTAAATAGGTATTAACCTGACATCAAAGAAATTAGTGCATTTACGAATGAAAAATGGCATGTTAAGATTTATATAATTAATTTAAATCAATTTATTAATTGTGGTGAATCAATCGGTAAGTTGTTGTATGGAACCCTCATTTCATCGAATTATGACTTACTGCCTTGTATTTTTGTATCGTAAATTTAAAATATATAAAGTCATGTTGTACACAAATTTAAAACACCTCGAATCAGCTGCTGATCATAAAAAGGCAATCAGCGAAAATGAAAATGTAATGGTAATCTGCGGACGTATGGGTCCGATGTGTATTCCTGTATACGGTATAGCCGAAGAGCTTGAACCCGAATATAAGCATGTTAAGTTCTTTGATATGGAATTTGACAATCCGGAATCAAGTGTTATCCGTTCACTTCCTGAAGTCCATGGTTTTATGGGAATTCCGTTTACTATTTATTATAAAAACGGGCAAGTGGTAAAAGCTACTTCCAGTATCCAGTCAAAGGACCAGGTTAAATCAATCCTGGATAAAGAATTTTCAGCAAAAGTAACAGCCTGACTAAATGGATTCAAATATTAAATATGAAGCTATAATTATTGGTGGTGGCCCTGCAGGTCTTACAGCCGGTATTTACCTCTCGAGAGCCAGGATCAGAACACTAATTGTGGATGAAGGTATTATCGGAGGGCAGATGGTTCTGACTCATGAGATAGCAAATTATCCAGGGGTTGAAAGTATCAGCGGTTACCAGCTTGCAGGTATCATGAAGAAACAGGCTTTAGCTTTCGGATGTCACATTAAATCAAATATATCCATTCTTGCTGCCGAACTCGAAAGTGAAATAAAAAGTGTTTCATTATCCGATGGGAATACCTATACCTCCGATATTGTTATTTTAACACCGGGAGGAAGACCACGTAACTTAGGTGTAGAAGGTGAAGAATCTCTGAAAGGCAAAGGCATTTCATACTGCGCCACCTGCGACGGTGATTTCTTTACTGATAAAGAAATAGTTGTTGTCGGAGGAGGTAATTCCGCTCTCGAGGAAGCCGTTTCACTCACTAAATATGCCAGCAAGGTAACTATCATCCATCAGTTTGATCATTTTCAGGCTTTTGAACATGCAATTGAAGAAGCCCGCAGTAACCCGAGAATCAATTTTATTATGGAATCTGCAATAACTGCTTTTCACGGTGTTGAAAATCTTAAAAGTGTTGATATAAAAAACCTGGTTTCCGGCGAAATATTTAATTTCAGAACTGATGGTGCCTTCATATTTATAGGTTATCTCCCTAACACTGAATTCTTAAGGGGGAAGGTTGAAATGAATAAGTGGGGTGAGATTTTGGTTGAGAAAGATATGTCGACCAGTGTTGAAGGCGTTTATGCCGCCGGAGACAGCACTGCAAAACAATTCCGTCAGGTTACTACTGCTGTAGGTGATGGAACGATAGCAGCACTGGCAGCCTCCAATTATGTTAACGAGTTGAAATTGAAACAAAAACAAATAATTTCTATTTAATATGCAAACCTCTCTGATAATAACATTAGCAATTTTAGCATTTCTCGGAGCACTATTTATTGTAGCCCGGGTAAGGATGAAAAATATTCCGCTTGTGGCTGATAGCGATAAGATACTGACATTAACTGATAAAAATTTTCAGCACCAGACAAAAAACAGACTGGTACTGGTTGATTTCTGGGCAAGCTGGTGTGCCCCGTGCCGTATGATGGCTCCTGTTTTAAATGATGTTGCCTCTGAATTATCAGGTGATTCCCATGTTGGTAAGGTTAATATTGAACAATTCCAGTCTCTTGCACAGAAATTTCAGGTAAGAAATATTCCAACTATGATCCTCTTTAAGAATGGAAGAGAGATTAATCGTTTTGTTGGTGTAAAATCAAAAGAATTTCTTGTTCAGCAGATTCAAAAATCCTGATAATAAAAAGGAATCTGATGAAAAAAGTTTTAATTCTCGGCGGGGGATTTGCCGGAATACAAACTGCAATTGAATTGCAGAAGAAAAATATATTCGATATAACATTAGTATCTGAACGCGATTATCTCTATCTGTACCCTATATCTATATGGATTCCGGTTCATATTAAAGAATTTGAGGATGTGAAGGTTAAGCTTGCTGATATACAGAAGAAGTTTCCTTTTAAATTTATAACTGATACAGTTGAAGAGATCTGCCCTTCTGAAAATAAAGTGATCTGTGAAAACGGTACTTTTACCTATGACTATCTTGTAATTGCCTTTGGTTCAGATAAAATGGTACATAAAGGGATAAGTAACACTCTTTCAATATGTGCCAAACCCGAAATGTCATTGTTAATCAGGGATAAAATTGACGCACTGGTCAGGAATAAAACCGGTAAAATCGCCATAGGTTTTGGTGGTAATCCCAAAGACAAATCAGCTGTGAGAGGCGGACCGGCATTCGAACTTATATTTAATATTCATCATTATCTGAAAACAAAAAAAATAAGAGAAAATTTTGAACTTACTTTTTTTGCACCCATGGATGAGCCTGGTGCAAAAATGGGAAAAGGTGCACTTCCTCTCCTCGATAAGATGTTCTCAAAATATGGCATAAGGAAAAAAATTGGGAAAAAAATAAAGGAATTTGTCAGTGATGGTGTAATTTTTGAAGATGATTCTAAACTCGATTCCGACCTGGTAATGTTTATTCCGGCAGGGACCGGTCCTGCTTTGCTTAAAAACTCGAAGCTACCATTATCCGATACAGGCTTCATAAAAATTGACGATACATGCCAGGTATCAGGTTTCCAGAATGTTTTCGCTGTGGGAGATATAGCTTCGATGGAAGGGGAGGATTGGATCGCAAAACAAGGTCATATTGCTGAGCTTATGGGTAGAAATGCAGCCTTCAATATTGTAGGGATGGAAAAAGGAAGCAATAAAAAGGCGGGATATAAAAAGCATTTAAGCATACTCTGCGTGATGGACACGGGCGATGGAGCAGCATTTATTTTCAGGAACTCGAAAAGATCGATTATTATTCCGATGCCAGTAATAGGTCATTGGTTAAAATCGGGATGGGGAATATATTCTAGGTATACCAAACTTGGACTTTTTCCAAGATTGCCTGGTTTGTAAACATATTCTGTGGGATAATTTTATATTTCATTCTTTTAAAAATGCAAAAAATCTTAAAATTGTTGGTTGGCAGGAGATTTATAATACTCTCTGTGACCGGAATCAGTCTTTACCTGGCTATTTCTCATTTTCAAATTTCACTGTGGTATGTATTGTTGGCCGGTATTACCCTGGGTGTGGTTTTCGGAAAAGTTTTCTGCCGTTGGGTATGCCCTGTCGGCCTGATTATGGAACTTATAATGAGTATAAGTGCTGACGGAAAATTCCGTCAGATGTACCAGTATCATAAACTCGGATGTCCAATAGCCTGGATATCAGGCTGGCTTAATCGTTTTTCATTGTTTAAGATAGAGCTTGATGAAGAAAACTGTAAGAACTGTGGCATCTGCGATAAAAAGTGTTACATCGTAAGCCTTGAACCTGCAAAATTCAGTCTTTATAAACCCTCAAGGCAAAAACCGGGCGAGAGCTATGCATGTTCGAAATGTCTGGAATGTGTAGCAGCCTGTCCGAATGGAAGTCTGAAATATAAAATCTGACAAGGTCTTTGATAGAAGGCAGAAATAACTAAATATGACAAAAAACAAATACCATTGGTACGATGGATGGTTTTACGACAAAGTAATAGCTCCTAATCAGGATAAGTTATTTGAACAGATAACAAGTCTCATTGAACCAGGATCGGGAGTGATTGATATTGGCTGTGGAACAGGACGTCTGGCATTTTCTCTTGCAGCTAAATGCAAAACTGTTCTGGGCATAGACTTATCTGAAAGAAATATTGACAGAGCCCGGTTTTCATTGAGTTTGCATCCTGATGATAAAATATCTTTTCAGCATCACGATATTTCTGATTTAATTAGCAATGGACAGGATCATTTTGATTTTGCAGTGTTTACATATGTCATTCATGAGGTACCGGAGGAAGAGAGAATAACACTGCTGAATGAAGCCGCTATTATCGCAGACAAAATAATTATTGGCGATTATCTTGTTCCAAAACCCGGTGGATTCGGAAGTTTTTTAAGTGAAGTTATTGAGTTTATAGCTGGTAGCGACCACTATAAAAACTACAGAAGCTATATGTCCAACGGGGGGATTTCTTTTCTGGCAGAAAAAGCCGGATTTAGAATTATTAATGAAATATCCAATGCTCCATTAACAAATCATATAATTATATTAGCAAAATAATCTTCCAATATATCAAACGGTAACAACTTAAAAAATAAGAAAAATGAATGCAGTAATTTTAATATTAGGGTTTCTGTTCGGCGCCATACTGCAATATGCGAAGCTGAATCGGTACAATACAATAAGTGGCATGGCAACTCTCGAGAATTATGCGGTTGCAAAAGCTATCTCTGCTGCAATAGGAGTAGGAGCCATCATAATTGCTTTAGAAATAGGACTGGGTTTTGCTTCGTATCATATAAAACCGCTTATTCTTGGAGGAATTGCTATTGGTGGAATAGTTTTTGGGACCGGGATGGCTATTCTTGGTTATTGCCCCGGTACATTGGCAGTTTCATTGGGAGAGGGTTCGGTAGATGCACTTATCGGAATTGCCGGAGCCCTTGCCGGTGGTCTTGTTTATACTCTGTTGTTACCGTCGATCTCTTCTGTATTAGGCCCCGATCTTGGCAATATTTCTTTATTTACACTGATCGGACAGCATCATTTTATCTTCTATCTGCTTGATATTCTTCTCGGAATAGGATTTGTCTGGGCGGCTTTCATACTTAATAAAATGGAAAAATCTCCGGATCTTAAGTGGCTTTATTCAGGCATTGGTCTGGCAATACTGAATGGCATTGTCTTTCTTAAAGTGGGTACTGACAGAATAATAGGAGCTTCAACCGCGTATCCTTTTACGGCTGATCTTGTTACCGGAACCACTAACAATAGTTACTTTTCAAAAATCCAGGGACCCGGAAGATGGGAATTGGTGTTTCTTACAGGCGCCTTTGTTGCCGGTCTTTTGATATCGGTGTTAAAGAAAGAATTTAAGCTGACATTAATTCACAGCAATTGGGAAAAATATAAAGGGAATTCAATTTCAAAACGAATCATCTGGTCATTCATTGGCGGATTTATTCTGATTTTTGGTGCCCGTATGGCAGGTGGCTGTACCAGTGGCCATATTTTATCTGGAGGGATGCAGCTTTCTGTAAGCAGTCTCGTATTCGCAGTTTTTGTATTTGCCGGGTTACTTCTGACAGGTAAATATTTTTATAAAACTAGAAGTTAATTGCTTTTATTCTGATAACTCAAACCAGTCAGCATACCTTTCATTTCCTTGTTTTGCACCTGAACAATGCGAGAATTCATTGGTATGTCTGTCATAGCAGTAATCATTCTTCCACTTATCGGTATTTTCAACTGTTTGCCTTATTGCATCAATTATAAAAAGCAGTTCATCATTGGTCATAGTCGGATGCAGTGATAATCTTATCCATCCTGGTTTCATTGACAGATCACCGGCATCAATCTTATCGGTTATCTCTTTTGACATCTTAATGTCGACATTTAAAAGGAAATGACCATAGGTTCCGGCGCAGGAACATCCTCCTCTTACCTGAATACCAAAATGATCGTTAAGAAGGCTGGTGAAAAGGTTGTGGTGGATTTTGTCAATATAAAAAGAAAAAACACCAAGTCTTTTCCTGATATCGGAAGCGAGGATATGAAGGCTTTTTATTCCGGATAATTCACTGAAAGCTAATTCAAGCAGTTCTGCTTCTCTCAGATGCATCTTTTCAGTACCCATTTTTTCTTTAAGCCTTATTGCCAGGGCGGCTTTGATTCCCTGAAGGAACCCGGGAGTACCTCCGTCTTCTTTAACTTCAATGTCAGTTATATAGCTGTATCCACCCCACCTGTTTGTCCATTTTACAGTGCCACCACCAGGGTTATCAGGAATATCGTTCTTATAGAGAGCTTTGTTGAAAATTAACACACCTGCACTGCCGGGTCCTCCAAGAAATTTATGCGGTGAAAAGAAAATAGCATCAAGCTGGCAATCTTTATCTGCCGGGTGCATATCTATATCAACATATGGGGCTGAGGCTGCAAAATCAACAAAACAGTATCCATGATGCTCATGCATGATTTTCGCCAGTTCATAATACGGAGGAAAATATCCAGTAACATTTGAACATGAGGAAAATGAACCTATAAGCATCGGTCGATCCTTATATTTTACTATCTCTCTGCGTAATATGTCGGCACTTACGGTGAGATCGGCGGAAGGTTCCAGAACAACAACCTCTGCAAGTGTTTCAAACCACGATGTGTGATTCGAGTGATGTTCTGTATGAGTTAAAAAAACAACCGGGCGCTTGTCGTTAGGGATATTTTTACACGAATTATAATTTCCATGGGAATAAGCGCAGAAATTAATGGCCTGTTCCGGAACCTTTAATCCAAGAAGCCTCTGGAGCTTGGCAATGGCAGAGGTCATACCTGCCCCGGTAAATATCAGAAGGTCATTTTCATTTGCATTAACATGCTTTTTCACTATTTTCTGAGCGAGATGGTAAGCGTCTGTCATTGCTTTTCCCGTGGCAGTGGACTCAGAATGAGTATTACCAACCATTGGTCCAATATCTTCGGAAATCCTTTTCTCAATAGGGCTGTATAGTCTTCCGCTTGCTATCCAGTCGGCATAAACCAGTTTCCTGTTTCCAAATGGTGTTTTTATATCAGCATCAATACCAATGATATTCTTTCTAAACTGGTTAAAATATACTTCGAGCTCCGTCATTTGCCTGACCTGGTATTAATTTATTTATCAATGCTCCAAATTTAGTTTTAACTATCCACTTGTCAAAAAAAATAGGTTGATGTTTAGGTTTTCAAGTTAATTCTGGTTACTTTAAACACCTTAAACTATCTATGTGACTGTAATTTATACGGATTCTAAACAAGTAGCATTTATCAGATTGTTAATTTGTTAACAGAGGATAATTTGTCCAGGCTAAATTAATACATATATTTATGTAAATACATGAATAAAAGCTTAAAATTTTTTTTATAGTTTTGGGATATTATTAAACATTATAGATGACGAGCAGGAGAGATTTTATTAAAATTTCAGCTATGGGAGCCGGTGTTTTGGCAATGACCAAAGCAACATCGGGGGCCATAAACTTACTTTCCTCCCCCGATGAGGGAAAAAAACTCAAGCTTGATTTAAAGAGAACACCTACTTATTGTGAGGTATGCTTCTGGAAATGTGCAGGTTGGGTTTATAAGACTTCTGAGGGCAAGATCTGGAAAATCATAGGTAACGATGAAGATCAGCATTCTAACGGCCGTATGTGTCCACGTGGGACAGGAGGAGTTGGAATGTATTATGATGAAGACAGACTTAAAACTCCACTCATAAGAGTTGAGGAACGTGGTAAGCAGGTATTTCGGGAAGCATCATGGGATGAAGCATTGGAATATGTTGCAGGCAAGATGAAGGATATTTCGTCAAAGTATGGAGCGGAAAGTATGGCGCTTTTTACTCATGGGAATGGCAGTTCATATTTTTCAAATCTGATGAAAGCATATGGAACAGCGAATATAGCCGAACCATCATATGCACAATGTAAAGGCCCCAGAGATGAAGCCTTTCTGGCTACCTTCGGAGAGGAAGTTTATTCTCCTGAAGTGACTGATATCCGCGACACAAAGTGTCTGGTGCTTATTGGTTCGCACATTGGCGAGAATATGCATAATGGACAGATACAGGAGATGTCGGATGCTATTGACAAAGGTGTAACAATAATCACCGTGGATCCAAGGTTTTCTACAGCCGCAGGGAAATCAAAGTATTGGCTGCCTATAAAACCTTCTACTGACATTGCTTTGCTGCTTTCGTGGATACATGAAATCATTTACAATAATTATTATGATAAAAATTATGTAGAAAAATATTGTACAGGGTTTGACCAGGTGAAAGAGCATGTCAGGGATTTTACTCCTGAATGGGCTTATGGCATTACAACTATTCACCCGGATAAGATTCGTGAAACAGCAAAAGAAATGGCAAATGCATCTCCGGCAGTTCTGATTCATCCCGGACGGCATGTGACGTGGTACGGAGATGATACGCAGAGGGTTAGGGCAATAGCAATCTTAAATGCCCTTCTTGGTTCGTGGGGGCGGCGCGGAGGTTTTTACAGACCGGCAAAATTCGATTTACCATCAGTTAAAATACCAAAATACATTGAACCTAAAAAAACCTGGACTGACCTTTTCCCGGGCAAATATCCCATTGCAAGCTCACCTGTATCAAATGCTCTTATTGATGGTTCAATACCTGAAAATAAACCCGGACTGTTAATTAAAGGATGGATTGTCAATGCGACAAACCTGATATCGTCTATACCTGATCAGGTTAATACCCTGAAAGCAATTCAGAACCTTGAACTTATTGTGGCTGTAGACACCATGCCGATGGAGATAACCGGATGGGCAGATGTAGTCTTACCTGAATGCACATATCTTGAAAGATACGACATTCTAAGGGTTAGCCCGCACCGTAAACCTGCTATTGCGTTGAGAATGCCGGCTGCTGAACCTATGAATAATACACGTTCAGCGTACAATATTGCCAGGGGACTTGCTGTCAAACTTGGTCTGGGTGATTATTTCCCGTATGAAAAACAGGAAGAATTGCTTGACTGGCAGCTTAAGCAGGTTGGTTCATCACTCGAAGAGATGAAGCGAATTGGTGTAAAGACAAAAGAAAGAGATGCTGATGATCTGTATTTTGCTGATAATGAAAATGTTGTGTTTTCTACAGATTCTGGCAAGATAGAGCTGTATTCAAAATACTTTGAACAGGCAGGTTTTGATCCCCTTCCAAAATACACTGCTCATGAAGAGCCGGCGGAAGGTTTTTATCGCCTGATCTATGGGCGTACTCCACAACATACATTTGGCAGAACATCAAATAATCCTAATCTTACGGATCTTATGCATGAGAACACGGTATGGATAAATCCAAAGGTATCAAAGGCATGGGGACTGGTAACAGGGCAATATATCTGGCTCAAAAACCAGGATGGAGTAATTTCCAATTTTAAGATAAAAGTCAGGGTAACTGAACGTATCAGATGGGATTCCGTGTACATGGTGCATGGTTTTGGGCATGCCCAGAAACAGATGACAAGGTGTTTTGGAAAAGGTGTAAGTGATACACGGTTGATAACAAAAGTTCTGACCGATCCTTTGATGGGCGGAACAGGAATGCGTTCAAATTTTGTAACATTCGTAACTGAAAATACAGAGAAGGAGGTTGCCTCATGAGATATGCAATGGCAGTTGATACAAAAAAGTGTGTGGGTTGCAGCGATTGTGTGGTAGCCTGTCAGACAGAAAATAATGTGCCACATGGTTTCTGTAGGGAGTGGGTCGTAGAGGTGATGAATGGCACATATCCGCAACTTGAGATCGAGATAAGATCGGAGCGCTGCAATCATTGCATAAATGCACCCTGTGTTCGTTGTTGTCCTACCGGAGCAAGTCATTTTGCTGATGGAGGAATTGTTCTTGTCGATCATAATAAATGTATTGGTTGTGGAGCATGTATCGCTTCATGCCCTTATGATGCACGTTATCCGCATCCTTCGGGATATGTAGATAAATGTACCTTCTGTATTCACAGGATAAAAGCAGGATTAAAACCGGCTTGTGCAGCTGTATGTCCGACAAAATGCATCTATTTTGGAGATTTGGATGATCCTAATAGTGATGTCTCCGTAGTTTTAAAAAAGCGCAAATCCAAAACGCTTATTCCTGAGGCAGGAACAAAGCCCCAACTTTACTTTTTGATTTAATCAGATAATTACCATTAAATATGGAAGAAGAAATTTTTGTAAGTGGAAGGATGAATCAGCTTATTGATCCTCAACTTAATATATGGCACTGGCAGATTCCCCTATATCTCTTCTTAGGAGGTATGGCTGCAGGAATTCTATGTATTGCCGCATTATATTATATCAGAGGCCGGGAAGAGGATTATAAAACCGCTGTTCGTATTACCCCCTTTCTGGCACCATTCCTCCTGATTGTGGGATTGATAACCCTTTTTATTGACCTGAGACATAAAATGTTTTTCTGGCAACTTTATCTGAATATAAGATTGCAGTCACCTATGTCATGGGGAGCCTGGACCCTGATGGTGATTACTCCTGTTTCATTTATATGGGCCGCTCTTCATATAAAGGATATATTTCCGAAATGGGACTGGAAATTCAAATGGATCTATGACTTGGAAACTTTTTTTAACAAATACAAAAAAGTCCTGGCCTGGATTATGCTTATTTACGGAATTATTCTTGGTATTTATACAGGTATTTTATTGTCGGCATTCAATGCCCGGCCTCTGTGGAATACTTCAATACTTGGGCCATTGTTTCTCTCATCGGGACTTTCTGCAGGAGCTGCGGCCACATTAATTTTATCGAAGAATAAAGAAGAGCGTAAGCAGTTTGCACGAATTGACCTGGTACTGATAGGTATTGAATTGTTTTTTATCATTCATATGTTTATGGGATTTCTCGCCAGTACGCAGGTTCAGATTGAAGCGGCAAAACTTTTTCTGGGAGGGCCATATACTATGTCATTCTGGATATTTGTCGTAATACTTGGGATGCTCATTCCTGCTCTTCTTGAGTTTATGGAATTAGGTAAGTTCCATATACCTGCTATTGTTCCGGCTGTTTTGGTAATCTTTGGAAGTCTGATGCTGCGTTTTATTATAGTGTATGCAGGCCAGGTGAGCCGATGGCTATACTAGGGTTAAGATTAAGGTTGAGGCGGAGATGAGGCTGAATAGAAAATTCAGCCAGCAATAAAAAATAATTAAACTGAATGTGATCAGGAATTAAAATAGAGATAAATCAATGGAAACAAAAAAGACTAAGTACCTAAACCCTTACATCGGCGGTGTCCTTCTAGGAATCGTCTTGCTTGCAGCAAATTTTATTTCCGGCCGTGGACTTGGTGCCAGTGGAGCAATGAAAAGTGTGGTTGTATCTTCGATAACTACAGTTGCCCCGTCCTCGTCTGAAAAGATGGGTTTTGTAAAGGAATTCAGAGATGCCCACCCGGGAAATCCTATGAAAACATGGCTTGTTTTTGAGATGACAGGAGTTCTTGTCGGAGGATTTATATCAGGCGCTTTTGCCGGACGACTTAAGTTAAAAGTGGAACATTCTCCTAAGATAACATCTAAAAGACGACTTTTATTCGCCCTGATGGGTGGAATGCTTTTTGGTTTTGGTGCTGAACTGGGACGTGGATGTACAAGTGGATCTGCCCTGAGCGGAATGGCTGTATTGTCTCTGGGAGGATTTATTACAATGGTGGCTATCTTCGGAACTGCGTATGCCACAGCTTATTTTTTCAGGAAGAACTGGATTTAGAGGGCTCACGGCGCAGGGCGCAGGGCGCAGAGCACATGGCACAGGGCAACAAAGTAGTTGTAAGACATAAAAACAATTAAGATAATTTTGATAAAATAGAAAATATGGGACCATTATCAGTAAACGAATTAATATCAAACAATACAAATCTCTTCCTGGCATTTATAATCGGAATAGGTTTTGGCTTCGTACTTGAACAGAGCGGATTTTCTTCCAGTCGAAAACTCGCCGGCGTTTTCTATGGCTACGATACTGTAGTACTGAAGGTTTTTTTTACCGCTGCAATTACAGCTATGCTAGGTCTTCTTTTCTTCAGTCTTTTTGGCTGGATTGACCTGAACCTTATATATATAAATCCCACATATTTGACTTCCGCTATTGTTGGTGGCATGATAATGGGTGTCGGATTTATTATGGGGGGATTCTGTCCTGGTACAAGCTTCTGTGGAGCTTCAATTGGTAAAATTGATGCGATGGTTTTCATAGGCGGCTTATTTATTGGAATCCTGATTTTTGCTCTGGGATACAAAATATGGGATGGAATGTATCTTGCCAATTTTTTGGGTTTTCCAAAGATCAGCCAGGTACTCGGACTCTCTGATGGTGTGGTTGCATTCCTGATGGTGATAGTTGCTCTTGGAATGTTTTGGGTAGGAGAATGGGCTGAAAAGAAATTCCCCAGGGAAGAATATTAAAATGGCACAGGGAGCAGGGCACAGGAAAGAAATCAATTCCTCGATTTCGACTGTACTCCTAGCACTGAGCTTTGAGCATTTTTACGACGAACTACAGACTACAAACGAAAAACAACAATATCATGAAACCACTTCAACTTTTAGCTATCTTTATTATTCCGTTGGGACTTATAATTGCAGCAGTTCCACAGAATAAAACGAAACCTTATAAACTTACTGCAGATCAGCTGCTTGGTGAAGCAAATACTAGAACTCAATTTATTACACCAGAAACTGTGGCTGATATGATTGTGAAGAAAGACCCTTCTTTCCAGCTTATAGATGTAAGAAATCAGGATGATTTCGAAAAATTCAGTCTGCCTGGTGCGATTAATATTCCTGTTGCTGACCTGCTCTCTGATAAGTATACTGATATACTGAACCAGGATGCTAAAATGAATATTTTTTATTCAAATGGTACTGTAACCGCCAATGAAGCCTGGATGGTTACAAGACAGCTTGGTTACAAAAATAATTTTGTTCTCGAAGGAGGATTAAATTATTGGTTTGAAGCTATCCTGAATCCTCAGAAACCGGCGTCAACAAGTCCTGATGAGGAGTTTGCAAAATATGATTTTCGTTTAAGCGCAGGCAAGGCACTTGGCGGTGGAGATATGCCGGCGCAGGCTGCAACTCAGACTCAGAGTGCAGAAACTGCCAAACCTGCAATAATGCCAGCTCCAAAAAAGAAGAGAGCTGCCGGCGGTTGCTAAATAACAGACACAGCTTTAACACGAGGTTAAATCAATTTTTAAGATTTATTGCGGAAATTAATATTAGATTTCTATATTTGAGATCTAAATAATCAGAATTATTATGAAAAACAGAATCTTAACATTGATGTTCGTCTCATTTCTTACTGTATTATCCGTAAGTGGACAAAATATTATTAAAAATAATCCCATAGGGACATGGAAATTTGACGCTCCTTATGCCCCCGAAGGATATAATTCAGGAACAATTGTTGTGGGTTTTACCAATATGAAACATACTACGACAATGGCTTTTTCAGGAAGTGAATTCAAGTACGATGGTGAAAATGTTAAAGCGGTTAATGACAGTGTTTTATTTTCAATATTCCTTCAGGGTGAAGATATAAAAGTTTTGCTGAAGATTGAAAGTGATACGAACATGACAGGCAAAGCCATATATTCCGAGGGAGAAGTTCCTCTTGCACTCAGTAAGGTTCTAAAAGACAGTACAGCAGTAAAACAATAGTCTTATTTTCCATTTGAGAACTCTGTAAGGACTTTTCAGGAAAGTCCCCGCTGTGCGTTAGTGTAACACTTAGAGTTTCCTATGAAGATATATCTGATAAGTCTTTTTACATTTTTGATATATGCCGGTTCAGCCAGTTCACAAATCATAAATAAGAAACAACTCAGCGTTCGTCAGACCGGTTACAGGATTGATGCAAAACTTGATCCTGTTACAAAAACCATTTCTGCCAATATGGAAGCATTCTGGGTAAATATGTCTGCTGATGTTGTACCCGACATACAGTTGCATCTGTATATGAATGCCTTTAGAAATAGTAGGACCACTATGAATGTTGAATCGGGCGGTTCATCGGATAAAAAGCAGTCTGAAACCGGTTGGATCAATATTAAATCATTCTCTGACCGCGATGGGAATGATATGATTGCGAATATGAATTTCATCAGTCCCGATGACGGAAATGATAATGATCATACTGTTCTGAAAGTTAAGCTTTCAGAACCTGCGGTTCCTGGTGATACTGTTTTTATTAAGGTGGTTTTTGAAACCAAACTGCCTTTGATTACCAGGCGAACCGGATACTCCGATGATTTCTTTTTTGTAGCACAATGGTTTCCCAAGTTCGGTGTTTATGAACCTGCCGGAATGCGTTACGCCACAAAAGGAGGATGGAACTGTCACCAGTTTCATGCAAACTCAGAATTCTATTCAAACCATAGTTTGTATAATGTTACTATCACTTTACCAGTTGAATATGTTGTAGGGACAGGAGGTGTGCTGATGAATGAAACTAGTCCTGATAGTACCGGAAGAAATAAAACACTCACATACCGTGCAGAGGATATAGTTGATTTTGCCTGGACTGCATGGCCGGGATATAAAGTATTTACAGATCAGTGGGAAAATGTAAAAATTTCACTTCTTCTTCCAAATGACAGAATAGAACAGGTGGGGAGACAATTCACAGCAGTTAAATATGCATTGGAGTATTTCGCAAAAAATGTAGGGCCCTATCCATGGCCTTATCTTACTATTGTCGATCCTCCTTCGAAAGGAGCGCGGTCAGGAGGTATGGAATATACAACATTGTTTACTTCCTCATCTTCGTATATGATGCCGGAATTTGCGCATTATCCCGAGATGGTTACGATACATGAATTCGGTCATGCTTATTTTATGGGTATCCTTGCAAGTAATGAGTTTGAGGAACCATGGATGGATGAGGGAATTAATTCCTTCTGGGAAGAACGCATCGTGGATCATTATTATGGCGAGAATTCGGGACTTATTAATCATCCTTTTCTGAAAGTTTCTGACGAAGCTCTGGCTCGTTTATCATATGTTCATTCCGGAGCCAGACAGGATGTCACCAATAAGGAGTATTCGTGGAATTATCCCCATGGTACGTATGGTATGATGTCGTATGATAAAACAGCCACAGTATTGTACACCCTTATGGGAATTATCGGAGAAGAGACAACAAATGAAGTTTTCAGGGCGTATTATAAGAAGTGGGCTTTTAAATACCCTTCAGGAAAAGACTTTATAGATATTGTAAATGAAGTTGTTACAAAACGATGGGGAGACAAGTTTGGACCTGATCTGAACTGGTTCTTTGACCAGACTCTATACGGTACCGGGATTTGCGATTATAAGGTTGCCAATATATTAAATTCAAGGATTGATACTACCGGCGTGGAGATAAGTGGCGCACATACTATTAAAAAGGATCCTAAAACCAATGAGATACGTTTTAAGTCGGAAGTCCAGCTTGAAAGAGCAGGAGAGGTTATGCTTCCTGTTGAAGTTTTGGTTCACTTCAAAAATGGCAAGGAAGTAATGGAATCGTGGGATGGGAAAAGCAGAATTAAAGATTTTGTTTACACAGGAGAAAATGAAATTGAATGGGTTAAAATTGATCCAGATTTTAAAATCACGATGGATGTTAATTATGTAAATAATTCAATGACACTCTATCCCGATCGAATTCCTGTACGCAGGTTAACAAATAAGCTGATATCATTCATGCAGTTTTTCATGAATTTCTTTTTCCTGTAGCTAATCATTTATGAAGATACTCAACTCTTTGAAAACCGGTATGTTACGTTCCATGAAATTGTGGAAAGGGATTTTAATTACCTGGTTTTGTTCCTTCTTACTTGTCAGTATTGTCGCAATACCAATGAAAAGTGCATTGAATGCAGGTTTTGGAAACAGTATGATAACTGAAAAACTGTCAAAGGGTATTAATATTGAAGTATTTGCCGATCTGGGAGACAGTCTCAAAAATCTTATTTCCTATTTTTCAGGAGGTTTATTTATGATTCTTCTTGTTGGATTCCTGCTCAATTGCTTCCTTTCAGGTGGATTATTCAGTAGTCTTAAAGGTATATCGGGTACTTTTTCGTCTTCTAAGTTCTTCATTGCTTCCGTGAAAAATTTCCGGTCGTTTTTTTTCATTTCACTATTAATTAGTCTGATTATTTTATCACTGGCAATTATTATTGTTGTCTTTCCGGTTATTATAGCGAGCCATTCTGAGTCATCTCCCGACGGAAGTGGTTTCAGAACCGCAATTTTGGTAACTTCTTTTTTTGTTCCGGTACTTGCCCTTGTTTTGCTTGCTGCTGACTATGGCAGGGCATGGCAGGTTGCACACGATAAGAATAATTGTTTTAAAGCGATCGGTTTTGGTTTCGTCCAGACATTCAGAACTTTTTTTTCATCATATCCTTTAATGATTATATTACTTTTAGCGCAGGTTATGTTTGGCTGGCTGGTCCTTGAAATTCTTCCGGGATTCAGACCTGTTAACGAAGCCGGAATCATATTTCTGTTCCTGCTATCCCAAATGCTCTTCTTTATTAAAATACTTTTGAAAACCTGGAGATATGGCAGTGTTACGAAAATGATGGAATTGGATATTGCTGAAAAAATCAATAATACCCAGGCTTAATAACAAGAAAATACATGTGCTTTTTCTTGTAACTTCTCTGCTGGGACACACTCGTTCTGAAAAATAATTAATTATTACGAGAATGATAATGTGTATACTGTGCTCGCAATAGTAAGGTTTCGGGGAGTATCTGTATTCTTAAGTACACTATAGTAAATTCAGTTTGATTTTTAGAATTTTTTTGTATTGTATTTCCAGAAATAATGTAAATTGATAGGTGAAACTTGATTAATTTTTAATCAAATATTTATATAAGAAACTATAAACCTGTCGTTATGGAAAAAATTATCTCATGCTGCGGATTAAATTGTGCCACATGTGAGGCACGAATTGCTACAATTAATAATGATGAAGAACTAAGAAAATCAACAGCTGAAAAGTGGAAAACCACCTATAATGTGCCTGACATGTCACCCGAAATGATAAACTGTACAGGATGCCGTGAGGAAGGAGTTAAAATAGGACATTGGGGCATGTGTCAGATCAGGCTCTGTGCTACAGGAAAAGGATTTAAGACTTGCGGAGAGTGCAAGGACCTTGAAGAATGCAATATAATTTCAGGAGTGTTTAAGTTTTCGCCTGAGGCTTTAGCAAATCTGAAGGCTTTAAATTAATTGAATAATAGGTTATTATGAAAATTACCATGTTCTTTCTGGCATTGCTGTTCTGTGACTGTGGTATTTCACAGAAAGCCGATAATTCTATGATCCTTTTACCGGAAGGTTCATTTATTATGGGTAAGAATACAACTGCACCTTCCGACTGGCAGCCTGAACACAGTGTTAAGGTAAATTCATTTTATATGGATAAAAAGGAAGTCACCAATAGTCAATATTTTGAATTTTGTGTTGCTACGAATACTACCTTACCTCAATTCTGGGGTCTTAATGAATTCAGAAGTGGTCCTGATTTTCCTGATTATCCTGTTGTAGGTGTAAATTATTTTGATGCGGAAAAATATGCAAAGTGGTCAGGTAAAAGACTTCCAACAGAAGCAGAATGGGAATATGCTGCAAGAGGTGGGATGGTAGGAAAGGACTTTCCTTTTGGCGATCAGATTGATTCTGCCAAAGTCAACTATGGAAGAAAATATACGGGAATACTTAAAACAGGATCTTTTCCCCCCAATGGTTTTGGATTATTCGACCTTGCCGGAAATGTGTGGGAATGGACATCTGATTATTATGCCAGTAACTATTATGAAATATCACCTGCTGACAATCCTAAAGGTCCGGAAAGAGGCAGATTTAAGGTAATTCGTGGTGGAAGCTGGCACTCAGGTGCAATGTGTGTTCAGACCTATTTCAGGAACGGATTGCCTCCTAATTGGGTAGATTTTGCAGTTGGTTTCAGATGTGTGAAAGATAAATAATGATTAAAAAATCTTTGCACATATTCTGGTTTAGGATTTATGAAATGGCTGTTTATAAATTGATATTTGCATATAATCATGGAAGAAAAACCTGTTCTGTCTGACAAATCAATTATCCCAACCGACGATTATATTTTTTCAATTATAGGAGAAAGAAAAACTCACTGGTTAAGGATAATGAATTTCCTCTCGCAAAACTATCCCGATTCCTCAGGAAGCTGGAACTATTATAATGATGGGAAACAGTGGTTATTCAAATATGTGCATAAAAAGAAAACCATTTTTTGGTCCGGCATATTAACAGATACCTTCCGGATCACTTTTTATCTGGGGAATAAAGCAGAAACAATAATTGAAAAAAGCGATCTGCCTCATGACATTAAAGAAGAATTTAAAACAGCCAAAAGATATGGTTTAATAAGGCCCGTTTCATTTATTGTCAGGGACAAAGCAGATGTTGATAATGTGCTGAAAATGATTGACCTTAAAAGTAAGATAAAATAGAAATATCGATCAGAACTGTGAATTGAAATTAATTCACTCTGTAACACCATTTCTCTCTTGTGCCTTGTCACTGTTATGCCTTCATAAGATCAGGGCAGGTTGTTACACTTTTCAATATACGTATAAATACCCCTTATAAATAGGTTTTAAGCTTCTTCCCTTCTTTCTATATACAAGGTACATTTGTGTTAATCTATTAACAGGCAAAACTTTTTCAGATCGATGAAAAATCTTTTCGACATTCTTATGGAAGATATCCGCTTTGAAGAAGGTCTGAAAGCCTGTATGAACTGCGGAGTATGTACAGCCATTTGTCCGGCAGCAGAGTTTTATGACTACGATCCCAGGAAAATTGTATATGCAGTACAGTCGAGAGAAGATGAGGAGATCATCAAGCTTTTAAAATCTGAAACAATCTGGTATTGCGGTGAATGCATGTCGTGTAAAACACGATGTCCAAGAGGAAATACACCCGGGTTTATTATTATGGCTCTTCGGACTCTTTCACAGAAGCTTGGATATTTTACTGAATCTGAAAAAGGACGTCAGCAATTAGCAATAAAGAGGACTGTTGGAGAAAATATTTTTAAGTATGGATATTGTGCAGCCACATATGCCGTAAACCCCAAAATGCATCCTGAACAGGGCCCGATATGGGAGTATATCCTTGAAAACACCGATGATGTATTTGAAAGGCTGGGTGGCCAGATCAATGGTATTGGTACAGGGCCATTGCGGAAGATTCCACAGGACGCTCTCGATGAGCTTAAAAAAATATTTGATGTTACCGGAGGAACGGCGTTTTTTGAAACAATTGAAGATTATTCAAAAAAGAAAGCTTCAGAGATGGGAATTCAATTTGATGATAAAGGTACTGATAATGATTATTTTGTTGAAGTATTTACTGCTAATAATGGTACCCATACCTCTCATGAAAATAAATAATCAATGAATATAGAAGGAAAAAGACATATCTGGTCTGACTACCAGAAAGAGATAGCGGATGATCATTTTTTTTACGTAAGGTCCTGTATCCGTCAGAGCTTCTTTCCCGGTTCAGAGCAGTTTTTCCTTAACCTTATGCGCAATATTCTTGGTAAGGATGTTTATGAGAATCCTGGTCACACAACCTGTACAGGTATTGGTTATCACAGTGATATAGTTCCATCTGCCACTATTATGACCGTCATAGCAAGGCATTTTGCACTGATGAAGGAATCGGGTTATAAAAATATTGCTATCTCGTGTGTAACATCTTTCGGGCTTTATACGGAAATACTGGATACATGGAAGCACTTTCCTGAACAACTGGAAAAAACACGTGAATATCTTTTTAAAGCTACCGGCAGAGAATTTGATATTCCTGAAAATGTGGCTCATTCAAGTGATATAATATATAAGTTCAAAGATCTGATAGCTCAGAAAGCAAAAAATCTTCTGATAAATAAGATCACCGGGGAACCTCTTAAAATAGTGGAACATATTGGTTGCCATTATGCAAAGATGTTTCCTAAGTCGGGTGTTGGAGGAGCTGAATTTCCTCATGTTCTGAGCGGAATGATTGAAGCATGGGGAGGAAATGTAGTCGATTATCCTGAAAGAAGGCATTGTTGCGGTTTTGGATTCAGACAATATCTGGTTCAGGCTAACCGTGGCTATTCTGTTTCAAATACTGCAAAGAAATTTTCATCAATGAAGCCATTTAAACCCGATATGGTGCTTACCAACTGTCCCGGCTGCACTATGTTCATGGACAAATGGCAGTATACTATAAAAGAGATGGAGGGAACCTCCTTTGGCGATAAAGGTGAATCTATCCCTGTTCTGACTTATGAGGAGCTTGCTGGTCTCGTTCTTGGTTATAACCCCTGGGATCTTGGATTACAATATCATATGGTACAATCTGAACCACTGCTTAAGAAGCTTGGAATTGAATATGACAATGCTGATAAGTTTAAAACAAAAGATGGAAAGCAGATGCCTATTCCTCAAAATCTTATTAATAGCTGAAAATGAATCGGGATGTGATTGTGATAGGTGGAGGTACTGCGGGGATGGAAGCGGCAGGTCAACTGGCAAAAGCCGAATGTAAGGTTACATTAATTGAGAAGGAGGAAGAAGCCGGAGGACATGTCAGAAACTGGTGCCATCTATTTCCCGACAGAAGAAATAGTGCAGATGTTGTTAAATATCTGAGTGATCTGATAAATCAAAAAAATATCACATTCCTGAAAGGTACCAGTGTTGAAAGTATAAACAAAAGCAAAAAGAAATTCCATATAAAGACCAATCGCGGCCACGAAATGTTATCTGATGCTGTTGTAATTGCTACCGGCTTCGATCTGTTCAAGAGTGAGAAAAAAGAAGAATATGGCTATGGTATCTATAATAATGTAATTACTTCTGCTGATTTGGAAGCTATGTTTCGTAGCGGGGATCTGAGAAAACAAAATGGTGAAATTCCAGGTAGAATTGGTTTCGTTCATTGTGTTGGCTCGCGTGATGAAAAATCGGGTAACCTATATTGCTCCAAATTGTGTTGTGTAACCGCTGTTAAACAGGCAATTGAGATAAGGGAACATCTGCCTGAATCGAAAGTCTTTTGTTTTTATATGGATATGAGAATGGGTGGGGCCCACTACGAGGAGCTATATATGCAATCGCAGGAGAAGTATGCCGTTAACTTTATCCGGGGGAAAGTGTCGGAAGTCGGAGAATCAATAAATAATGGTCTAATAGTTAAAGTAGAAGATACGCTTGCAGGGAGACCTCTTAAAATGGAGCTTGATATGCTGGTATTGATGGCCGGAATGGAAATGGCGGAAGGAGGCAGGAAAATTGCCGGAATGTCGGGGCTTAATACTGGTGAAAACAGATTCTTTGCTGCAGCCGATAATCATTTTGGTAGTAATATTAGTAATATCAAAGGGATATTCTATGCAGGCACATGCACTGCACCGATGAATATTACCGAAACAATATCGCATGCACGTGCTTCAGTTACCGAAGTGATGGATTATCTGAAAGAAAGCAATATTTAGTATGGATAAATTCGGGTTTACCATATCAAAAGGACGTCAGATCGACTATGGCTCGAACGATAAAAGAATAGCTGAGTATATTTTTGAGAAGGAACCCAGTTTTCGCTTATGCATTGAATGCGGTGGATGTGCAGCTACATGCACTTCCGGTAATTTTACCGGATTCAGCCTCAGGGAAATTAATATACTTATAAAACGAGGTGAAAATGATAAGGTTCGTCAGAGTTTGAAAAAATGTATGCTCTGTGGGAAATGTACACTTGTCTGTCCGCGTGGAGTAAATACCAGAAATATAGTGGTTCTGGCAAAAAAAGCATTCCTTAAATCAGATGAATATGCAATTTGATCCTTTTGTAATACCATTTAATATCGGATTATATTTCATACTTATCTATGTTATAACCCGAAGTGTAATATGGTTCCGCGACCTGTCGAAACCCGATAAACTCAGACTTCAGAGAGGATTCTTTGGAATCGCTTTTGGTATGAGCCTTAAGGAAATCTTTATGGAGAGTCTGATTCACAGGAAAATACTCAAAACAAACCTGCGGTTGGGCTATATGCATATGAGCCTGGCGTTCGGTTGGTTTTTGCTGATATTATTCGGAACAATTGAGGCTGATATCTTTGGAGCCAGACATCTTAATGCTCCCTATAAAGCTATCTTTTTCAGATTCTTTAATCCCGAACACGGAAAGACAGGATTTGAGGCTGCTTATGGATTTCTTATGGACCTTATACTTGCATTTATACTTTCAGGATTATTGCTGGCGGTGTTGAAACGGTTCTACTCAAAAATTGTGGGGATGAAGAAAACCACACGTCTTAAGCTCACCGACAAGATTGCACTTACTTCATTGTGGCTTATCTTTCCGAGCCGTCTTCTTGCAGAAAGCTTTACAAGTGGCGCTTATGGGACCGGCAGTTTTCTCACGGGAACACTGGGAACATGGCTAGCAACATTCCTTCCCGCCCGGCAGATGGCTTATCCTTTCTGGTGGCTGTATTCTCTCTCTTTAGGTACTTTTTTTATACTTCTTCCTATAACCAGATATATGCATATCCCAACTGAACTGTTCCTGATTTTTATGAGAAATTCAGGTATTAAAACAGGCGATAAGGCCGGTACATATTCAGAGGTTCAGACTTATTCATGTTCGTCATGCGGAATATGCATTGATGCATGCCAACTTAACTTTTCAGCCGGTATTACCAATATTCAGTCGGCTTACCTTATGAAAGCTATCCGTAATAATGATGATGTTACTGATATCGCATATAACTGTCTGATGTGCGGCAGGTGCGATCAGAAATGTCCGGTCGGAATAGAACTTTCACCTATAAGGATGATACAGCGTAGGGGAGGTGAAGCAGAAAATGATATAAGAAACATTTATAAAGGCTATTTCAGGAGCAGACAGTCTGTCAATCCGGAAAATGAAATTATTCAGGCAAATTACAATTTTCTTAAGGAAGAAGAACCAGGCAAAACGGACATTATATATTTTGCAGGTTGTATGACTCATCTGACACCTGCCATAAAAAAATCAATGGTAAAAATTCTTGATGCCTCAGGGTTAAAATACAATTTTATAGATGAACATGGTGGAGTTTGTTGCGGACGTCCATTGATGCTTTCAGGTCAGGATAAGGAAGCCCGTGAACTCATAAATTTCAATTCCAGAATGATCTGGAAATCAGGTGCTCACACTCTGGTAACATCATGTCCTATATGTTATAAAGTATTTAAGGAGAGCTATTATCTTGATGTTAAAGTACTTCATCATACTCAATTTATCAAGATGCTTATAGATGACGGATTAGTAAAAATGAACTTCCTTCACAAGAAAGTTGTATATCATTCTCCCTGCGATCTTGGAAGAGGATCGGGTGTTTATTGTGAACCAAAAGAGGTTATTAGTCATCTGGCTCGTCTTGAAAAAAGCAGTTTTGAAGATGAAAATTCACTATGTTGCGGCGGTAGTCTGGCCAATATGAAATTAAGTTCCAGTATTAAAAAGAAAATAGCTCTTGATGCTGTCAATGCACTTACCAAAAACAATCCTGATATTCTGGCAACTGCCTGCCCTCTTTGTAAAAAAACATTTTCTTCCGTTACTGAAATAAAAATCGCGGATATCGCTGAAATTGCTGCTGAAGCATTAATTGCGAAACCTTTGAAGATCTATAGCAGCAGCCACTTAACATCTATTAAAGAACTGGCAAATATCTGAGGTCCGCTTAGAGCTTTTTCTTCTTTCAAAGCTCTTGATGAAGTCAATACCAGATAGTTCACTATTGTAAAACAGGTGAATGAGAAATCCAGGGATTTAAATTTATCATTTCAAACAAATCATATACTGAAATTGTTTTTTATACGTTAATATGACAAGTTAAAACAAATTAAATTGTTGGAAAATGGGAAGGAAAATTTGTGGGTTACTTGCACTAATTGTGATATTCTTGTTTTATTCATGCAAGAATACATCCGGAGATAAGGAGTTTAAGAACCAGGTTGTTAAAAACAAGATAATTCAGCAGCCTGATGGTACTATTTCACTGAAAGTTGATAAAGCTGACTGCTATGAGGATGCAGCTAATCCATCAAGCAATACTGCTGAGTGGAGTGTAAAGGTGTTAAAATCCGGCAGGTTTAATGTATGGCTATCGAGTGCCACTAAAGACACTACCGATCTGAAATATAATAATAAAGTGATGCTTAGCATTCTTGATAACAGGATTGAAGCAAGTCCTGCCTGTGATAAAATTGTTCATAATACAGGTGATGTATCTTATCCATGGTACAGAGCCGATTCATTCATAGGCTCTCTGTACATACAGGATACCGGACTTTTTAATATTCAGATAATCAGTGAGAAGATTGCGCCTAAAGATCTTAATAATGGAACTCCTTCCAACTCAGATAATTCGAAGCTTTTATCCGTTTTTCTGACACCCACCACAAGGTAGCATTGTAAAGAGTTCAAAACAATGCCTTATGAAGTATGTCTGAAGGATGTGTATCTATTTCTTATTCTTAAGCCATTCCCTGGCATTAACAAAGGCTTTCATCCATGGAGTGACATCGTCATTTTTTCTTTCATCAGGATAATAACCACACTGCCATGGGAAATAGGCTCTTTCCAGATGTGGCATCATTACAAGGTGACGTCCATCTTCAGAACATAGTCCGGCTACATCATAATCTGACCCGTTTGGATTAGCCGGATATGTATGCCTGCTGAATTTCAACGGAATACGGTACTTGTTTTCAGGATAGGGCAGGCTAAATTGACCCTCACCATGAGCTACCCAGATTCCAAGTTCCATATCTGTCATATTGCCTAACATCACCGAATTATTTTCTAAAATCTTCACTCCCAGAAATCCAGACTCAAATTTATGTGATTTATTTAGCTTCAGTTGTGGTTTATCACTATGATGTGGATACAGGAGGTTCAGCTCAACCATCAGCTGGCATCCATTGCATACGCCAAGAGATAAGGTATCAGTTCTTTTATAGAAATTGTCAAGAGCAATCCGTGCTTTTTCATTATATCTGAAGGCTCCGGCCCACCCTTTAGCAGATCCTAATACATCGGAATTTGAAAACCCTCCGACAAAAACTATCAGTCCAATGTCTTCCAGAGTTTCTCTTCCGGAAATAAGGTCTGTCATATGTACATCCTTAACATCAAAACCCGCCAGGTAAAGGGCATAAGCCATTTCCCTGTCGCCATTTACACCTTTCTCCCTTATTATGGCAGCCCGTACTCCGGATTTTTTCCTTCTTTCAGGAGTTATTCCGAGAGATTTAAAAGTACCGTCGAAATCGTTGATTCTGATGTTCAATTCATGATTTTTATAATTTCTGAATCTTTCAAGAGCAAGATCTTTTCCACACTGACGTCTGTCAAGAAGATACGATGAACGGAACCAGATATCCCTAAGCCTGTCAATATCGAAGGTAAGGTTGATATCATTATTAGTCACATACATTGTTCTTTCATTAACCGGATGGCCTATAGAGAAATATGAAACGCCATTCTCAAGAAGTATTTCGGCAACCTCATCCTCATCTTTTACCTGGATAATAACCCCCGGGTTCTGACTGAATAGAATTTTTATTGTATCAGGATTATCAATGGCTGAAAGATTGACGGATATTCCGCCAAGAGTGTTTGAAAAACACATTTCCAGTAGAGTAGTTAACATGCCTCCGGCTGATATGTCGTGGCCTGAAAGAATCTTTCCTTTGAAGATAAGATATTGAACTGTGTCAAAAACATCTTTAAAGTACTCAGGGTCATTTACTGTAGGAACATCGTCTCCCAGCATATTGAGAATTTGTGCAAAACTGCTGCCACCAGGTTTTAGTTCATCGCGGCTCATGTCAATATACAGGAGGCTGGTATAGGGATCGTTTACAATGACAGGCTCAACTATGTTTCTGATATTATCAATCTCAGCTGCCGCAGAAATTATCACGGTACCAGGTGAATATACAACCTGATCATTATATTTCTGGGTCATTGACAGGCTATCTTTACCTGTTGGAATATTTATCCCAAGTGCAGTTGCAAAATCGCTTGCAGCTTTAACAGCTGAATAAAGTCTGCTATCTTCACCCGTATTTTTGCATGGCCACATCCAATTGGCAGAGAGGGAAACACTTTTTAGTTTGTTTGTGAGAGGGGCCCAAATGATATTTGTTAAAGCCTCTGCTATAGAAAGTACCGAACCTGCTGCAGGATCAATAAGTCCGGCAGCAGGAGCATGACCTATTGAAGTAGCCATTCCCTTTTTACCCCTGTAGTCAAGAGTAATAGCTCCCAGATCATTCAGAGGTAACTGTAGTAGTCCAGCACATTGTTGTTTTGCCAGCCTGCCGGTCACAGATCTGTCTACCTTATTGGTTAACCAATCTTTACAGGCAACTTCTTCAATCTGAAGAACCTGTTCTGCATACATCTCAACATCCTGAAGAGAATAGACCAGTCCTTTGTATTTATTTTCAACAACAATATCATTCATTATTGTTTTAGGAGGATCGCCGAAGAGTGATGTGAGAGCCAAATCAATAGGTTTTTCTTTCGTAACGGGATTCTCGAGTGTAAACAGCATATCGCCTGTTACCTCGCCGATTATATAAATCGGGGCCCTTTCCCTTTCAGCTATTTTCCTTAATGTGTCGACATGAATCTTTTTTATTATCAGACCCATGCGTTCCTGAGACTCATTTCCTATTATTTCACGTGCTGAGAGCGTTGGATCCCCAACCGGCAATCTGCTTATATCAATTTTACCACCTGTAGCTTCAACGAGTTCAGAAAGACAGTTCAGATGTCCTCCGGCTCCATGGTCGTGAATTGAGACGATTGGATTGTTTTCAGTTTCACTCAGTGCCCTTATTGCATTGTAAACTCTTTTCTGCATCTCGGGATTTGCCCGTTGCACGGCATTTAATTCAATTGAACTCTCGAATTTACCAGTATCAACGGAAGAAACAGCTCCTCCACCCATACCGATCCTGTAATTGTCACCTCCCAGCAATACGATAAGATCTCCTCTCTCAGGGATATCTTTCTCACTATCTTTCTTTTTGCCAATTCCTATTCCTCCGGCGAGCATTATAACCTTGTCGTAGCCGAATTTCTTTAGATTTTCAAAATGTTCAAAAGTAAAAACCGAGCCGCAAATAAGAGGTTGCCCGAATTTATTTCCAAAATCACTGGCTCCGTTTGATGCTTTAATTAAGATGTCCTCGGGTGTCTGATAAAGCCATGGTCTTTCCTGTGTTGCCTCTTCCCATGGGCGCTCTCCGTCAGAGCGGGGATAGGATGTCATATATACTGCAGTCCCGGCAATTGGGAATGCGCCTTTACCACCCGCTATCCGATCACGTATCTCACCGCCTGTACCTGTTGCAGCGCCATTGAACGGTTCTACAGTAGTAGGGAAATTATGTGTTTCAGCCTTTATGGAAAGAACAGATTCA
This sequence comes from Bacteroidales bacterium UBA1797, assembly GCA_002319885.1. Classification (GTDB taxonomy): domain Bacteria; phylum Bacteroidota; class Bacteroidia; order Bacteroidales; family VadinHA17; genus LD21. Next base: position 65,684 of record DCFT01000087.1, on the reverse strand, counting down.
TAGTCGGTGATATTAAAATAATCGGATTTATCCTGTGTCACAGGTGCAAATTGTTCAATAACAGGTCCCTTAAGAAAGGCACAATTGTCTTTATAAGCTGAAACAACAGTATTAGGGTTGGTTTTTGTTGTCGACTTTATCATCTGAAACAGAGTTTCCTCTTTTTCCTTCCCTGAAATGATAAAGGTTCCGTTAAAGATTTTATGCCGGCAGTGCTCGGAGTTTACCTGTGAAAAACCAAATACCTCACTATCAGTTAGCTTGCGTCCTATTGATCTGCTCAGTTTATTCAGATATTCAACTTCTTCATTGTTAAGAGCCAGACCTTCTTTTTGATTATATTGGTTTATATCGTCAATGTAAAAAACCGGGTCAGGAAGTTTATCAATTGTGAATATTCCCTGGTCGATACCTTTGTAAAGCGACTGAAGCATTGGATCGTAATGAGGTTTTTCATCTTTGGTTTCATAAAACTCCTCGATTCTCGTTATTCCCGTTATACCCATATTCTGAGTAATTTCAACCGCATTTGTGCTCCAGGGAGTTATCATCTCTTTCCTGGGACCAATAAAGGATCCTTTAATTTGATTTTCATTAATTAATGCAGCCTTTCCAAAAAGCCAGATGAGCTTTTCTATTTCTGAATCAGGAAGTTTTGCATCTGTACCTACTGCAATGACGTTTTTTGTGGCTGCTTCAAAAAAAAGAATCATAGGATTAGATATATTATTTTGATTAACAATACTTTAACAACTTTTTCCACTATCTATAGACAACGAGTAAATATAATTCAAGTTTTAAAATTATCCTATTCAGCTCTCGAGCTGTTGAGAAAAACCTTTTTAACCACAAAGATCTCAAAGATGACTCAAAGTGCACAAAGTAAAAAGCCACAGAGCAATACAGAAATTCTATCTTAATCCGCTTCTTTTAAGCAGGGCATCAATTGAAGGTTCCTTGCCTCTGAACCTGACATAGAGATCAAGTGGTTTCTCAGTGCCTCCTTTTTCGAGAATGTTTTTTCTGAACGATGTAGCTGTTTCCCTGTTGAATATTCCTTTTTCGGTAAAGTAAGCGAAGGCGTCAGCATCAAGTACTTCTGCCCATTTGTATCCATAATAGCCCGCTGCATATCCGCCACCGAATATATGTCCGAATGATGCGCTCATATTCAACCCTTCAACAGGTGGAAACAATTCAGTTTTTGCCATAGCAGCAGTTTCAAAATCAGATATATTTGTGTTGACTGCTTTCTTTATTGTGTGCCACGCCATGTCAAGAAAACCGAAGCTTAGCTGGCGGTAACACGAATAACCTTCGTTGAATGTCGAAGCTTCCCTGATTTTATTGATAATATTGTCGGGGATTTTTTCTCCGGAAAGATAATGTGTTGCCCATGAGTCGAGCCATTCTTTTTCGTATGCAAAGTTTTCCATAAATTGTGATGGCAATTCCACAAAGTCGCGGGCAACATTTGTTCCTGACAAGCTTTCATAGGTACATCTGGTCAGCATACCATGCAATGAGTGCCCGAATTCGTGTAGAAAGGTAGTCAGTTCGTTAAATGAAAGGAGAGAAGGCCTCGTATCTGAAGGTCTGGTAAAGTTGGCAACAATTGAGATCAAGGGTCTTATATCATTACCATCCTCATTTTTCTGATCTCTGTAGCTTGTCATCCAGGCACCTCCATTCTTCCCGGGACGTGGATGGTAATCGGTATAAAGAATTGCAAGAAATGAATTATCCTTATCAAACACTTCGAAGGTTTTTACTTCAGAGTGATAGACTGGAATTGTATTATTTCTGACAAACCTTATGCCGTATAGTTTTGTGGCAAGATCAAGAACTGCGGCTTCAACTCTTTCAAGGCTGAAATAAGGTTTCAGGATTTCATCATCAATATCAAAAAGTTCTTTCTTCAACTTCTCAGAATAGTATGCCCAGTCCCATCTTTCGAAATTCCCAGTGTGTCCGATCCTTTCCGCAAAATTCTTTATCTGGTTAAAATCCCTGAAGGCTGCCGGCTTGGAAGCCTGGTAAAGTTCTTCCTGGAATCTTTCAACCTTTTCAGGGGTATCGGCCATACGGTCTTCCAGTATCATTTCGGCAAAAGTGCTGAAACCAAGCATTCTGGCAATCTCCAGCCGAAGGTTTGCTATCTTTAAAACGAGTTGACTATTGTCAAATTCATTGTTTCTGAAGGCACGCGAAGAATAAGCTTTAAACATCTTCTCACGAAGATATTTATTGTCAGAGTACTGCATAAATGGTACGTAGCTTGGAAAATGCAGAGTGAAAACCCATCCCGTTTTTTTTCTCACTCCGGCTTCCATCTTTGCCATTTCAATTAGGCTTTCAGGCAATCCTTCAAGATCTTTTTTATCATTAATATGCAACTCAAATGAGTTTGTCTCTTCAAGCACATTTTCTTCAAATTTCAGAGAGAGAGTGGCAAGTTCCTCGGATATTGACCTGAACCGTTTCCTTTCATCTTCTTTTAAAGCGGCCCCACCGAGTATAAAATTCCTGAATTTTTTTTCTGTGAGAATCTTCTGCTCAGTTGTGAGTCCTGATCTTTCCTTTAATTTGAAAACGGTTTTTACTCTTTTAAAAAGTTTTTCATTTAGTGTTATATCATTTGAAAAGCGTGTGAGCAGAGGAGATACATCTTGTGTTACCTCCTGAAGTGACTTATTAGTCTCAGCACTGTTAAGGTTAAACAGGAGTGAGGTGATTTTGCCAAGAGTTTCACCTGCTCTGTCGAGAGATGCAATAGTATTCTCAAAATCAGGCAGTTCAGGATTATCAGTAATTATTTTAATTTCCTTCTCTGCAGATTTCATAGCCTCTTCAACAGCAGGTTTGAAATGAATTGTCTCAATAAGGTTAAATGGGGGAGTACCGAAAGGGGTTTTCCATTCCTGTAATAGCGGGTTGGTCAGCATTATTTAAAGTTAATCTTCTTTGTCATCTTCTTTGCCTGCAAACTTTGCAGGGTAAGGTGTATCACCTTTTGCAGCGTACCAGAGTATTTTGTTCAGCAAATCATCATTGCCTGAGTCTACTCCATCAAATTCGGGTAACATACTGGCTTTTGCAAAGTGCAGCGCTTTTCCTGAGAGGGATGTTAGTGATGGGTTCATTTCGTCAATGGGGAAATTGTTTGGCAGCGCTTTGTAAGGAGACAGATCAGGTTTATCAGTAAAACAATCTGTCATCGGATTGGCGATAGCATCCTGTATATTCATAGGAGGAAGTCCGAGTATCTGCTCAATTGTCCTTACAAGCGAAGGTTGTGTGTAAAAAGTATGGTTGACATTTTTTAGTCTTGAATATGGACTTATGACGATACTAACCGTTCTGTATGCAGAAATATGATCCCATCCGCTCTGCGAGTCATCCTCGACTACAAATATAACGGTATTCTTCCAGAACCTGCTTTTAGAAAATGCCTCAACAATCCGTCCCAGGGCCAGATCATTATCAACAACCATTGCTCTAGGAGTGGGACTGCCGGGTCGGGTTCCCGCAGTATGGTCATTTGGAAGAGCAATAACCATCAGTTCCGGAAGTTCGTCTCCAGGGGCAGCTTCATAATCATTTAATTCTTTGATCAATGCGTCAGCTCGCATAACATCTGAAAACTCATGATTTCCAAAAGATGGATAAGTCTGGCTGAGTATCTTTTTTACGGGCTCTATGGTAGTATAGTTGGTAAATTCAACCTTCTCCCCGTTAATATACTTTTTATAGATGTCTGACCATTTCAGGTTTTTGTCAAAAACAGGCACTGAAGCTTCTCCGTAAATCCTTACAGATTTACCCTTGCTCAAGGCATTATCCCATATAAATCCTGAAGGAGCGTAAACCAGAGCATCAGCCTGAACATGAGGATAACTTCTGAACCAGGCTCTCATATTCTTTTCAATATAATCTGTTACAATTGAGGCGTCTGTCCATTGATGCCCCTCTGCAGAACATTTTCCTGAAACATGGAAATTGTCCATAAGCATAAACTCTTCAGCCAGTTTATGGATATTCGGAGTAACCGCAGCACCGTAAATACATAAACCAGGGTCGCCGTTTCCCTGCTTCATGTCTCCAAGTACCTGATCATATGTCCGGTTCTCCTTAATTATATATAAGACGTGTTTAAATACAGAGGGTTCACCAATTCTTTCCGGCAGGGGAATTGGTTGAATTGAATCCCGTGGTTTTTCTCTTACCGAGGTCGCTCTTGAGAGGTTATTTACGGCAATAACAGTATCCGTATATGCCTGCAAAGCTTTTCGGCCCGGGATCCTGATCACCGATATCGAAGCAAGCATATTATGTGAGTTATAGACAAGGTTTTTAGTATTCTTATTTGGTGACGCTACCCTTGCACCGGCAGCTTCAATATTGCAAACATAAAGATAACCTGTATTAAGGGCACAAACGGCTGAGGGATAGGCACCAGTAGGGATGAATCCAGTGACTGTACTTTTTGCTTCAGAGGCTTTGGATGTTGCATTTTTACCAAGGCTGATAACCGCAAGAGCATTGTCCATCCCATTTGCAACATACAAAGTCTTTCCGTCAGGTGAGAGGCAAAGACCATTTGGGGAATCTCCGAAAAAAGTATTGATGACAGGTTGCAATTTTACACTGATAGTTTCAGAGATTTCGTCAGTTGATGTATTTATAACGGTCACATTATCGCTGTTAGAGTTTGTCAGGTAGACATATTTCCCCAATTTGTCAGATATGATACTATTTGGATGCAGGCCGACTATCAGTTCCTTGATTATCTTTCCTGTTTTGCCATCAATAATAGCAACACTGCCTTCCCTTGTAGCTCCGCCTGCAGTTTTGTTATCAACTCTTGCCAACCCCCATGGTACACCCGCAACATCTTTGTCATCAGCTTCCGGTGTCCTTCCTGCCCAGTTTGTTACATATAATTTTTCAGAAGCCATTGTCAGACCGTATGGGGCAATGCCAGGATCAGCTATCCATATTGTATCCCCAGTTATAAAGTCCTGTTTTATAACTTTGTTATTTCCATTAAGTACTACATATAAAAACTCCTTTGATGATTCTTTAGTTATCAGTATCTCATTTGGCAGAGCCAATCTGGCTGGTGATTGTGTTTTATACTCCAGTATTCTTCCCAGTTCAGCTTTTGTGCCGTTCCATGTAGCTGATACAACATACGAACGGTTCATACTCCCTATAGCGCTCCAGATTACTTCAATACCTTTTTCCCCTTTATGCCAGGTAATTCCTGAATAAGTGTTCATTCCGCCTAGCAGGTCCGCATAAGTATCATTCCTGAAAACAAATCTTACAGTTTTGTCAGTTGTGCTGATAAATACGATACTATATCTTTCCTCTACAGCAAGCCACTTATGATCAGGCGATATTGCAGCATCAAGGGAATGGTTTTCAAGGGACCTGTCACCGAAATAGATCTGGGTGCCAGCAGGCTGAAGCATTCTGTTATAAGGCAGGAGTATCTGACGCTGGTTAGACGGTAACTCATGAGTTTTAACCTGTGATTCTCCGGCAATACAAAGGACGGAAAGTGAAAATATTAAAAGCAGTTTTGATTTCATAATTTTATGTTCAGTGATATTAGAACTAATTCAACCCATTCAAAAATAGCTAATTGATACACGTAATGCAAATCAGAAACAGTTATAGTTTTAAGGAAAAGGTGAAAATAAGACGGAAATAAAAAGAGACTGAATTTCATTTTCAGTCTCTTTATTTTTCTCAGAATGGCAGATCACTGAGTTCGTCGTTTTCCGGCGGGATATCCTCAAGAGTGGGATGTGACGGAATATTTTGGTCTCTTACTGCATCTGAAGTTTTTTCAATCTTCCACGCATCAAGATTAGTAAAATAATTTATTTTTCCATCGCGTTCCCATTTGTTTCCTTTCAGATTAAACCATATTCTTACATCCTCGTTAAGATATGATTCGTTGATCAGGTCACACTTATCCTGTATGAGCTGGAATTTAATATAGTCAATAAATACGGCTGCTCCGCCGGTTTCTTTTTTTTCTATTACGAACTCGCGTTTTTTGAATTTGTCGCTAACCTGATTTACAGGAGAGATATCTATTACTTTTCCAGTGATTTCAAAAGCCATGTCTATCTATTCTTCGTGAATGATTATTTTTTCAATTTTGTCACCCTGACGGATTTTGTCAATAACATCGAGACCTTCAAACACTTTTCCAAAACAGGTATGTTGCCGGTCGAGATGTTTGGTATTGGTACGACTATGACAAATAAAGAACTGCGATCCTCCGGTATTCCTACCTGCATGAGCCATCGAAAGAACTCCTCTGTCGTGGTATTGATTTCCCCCGTTTAATTCGCAGTTTATTTTGTAACCCGGGCCACCAGTTCCAACCCTCGGATCGCTCATATCCCTTGATAGCGGACAGCCTCCCTGGATAACAAAATCCGGAATAACTCTGTGAAACGCAAGGCCGTCATAAAATCCCTTTTTTGCCAGCGTGATAAAATTTTCCACAGTAACGGGTGCATCAGCCTCAAAAAAGCTGACTTTCATGGTACCCTTAGGAGTTTGTATTTCTGCCGTAGTCATGTTATTTTACGATTTCAAGAAGTTCAACTTCGAAAATAAGCGTTGAATATGGTTTAATTACGTCACCTGCTCCGGTTGGTCCATAAGCTATAGATGCAGGAAGGTATAGTTTGAATTTCGAACCAACTGGCATAAGCTGTAAGGCTTCTGTCCAACCAGGTATGACACCTGATACGGGGAATGTAGCTGGTTGATTTCTTTTTATTGAGGAGTCAAATTCAGTGCCATCGATAAGACTTCCTACGTAATTTACTTTTACAGTATTCTGAGCAGTCGGTTTTGGACCTGAACCCATTTTAATTACTTCATACTGCAGACCGCTGGCGGTTGTAGTCACACCCTGTTTTTCTTTATTCTTGGCAAGAAATGCTTCATTCTGTTCGATGTAATCTTTATACTTAACTTTGTCAGTTTCAGCTTTTTTTGCAGCGTTTAAAGCTTCACGTTTTTTTATGTATACCATAATATATGAGCGTGCATGCTCATCTGCCATCAAAGGCTTTCCAGATTTCCCATCCATCATTGCTTTGGCAACAATCATCGGATCGAGATTAAGACTGTCTGATTTTAAAGCGTTATAATTTACAATACCGAAAGCGTAGGACAATGAATCTTCTTTGCTTTTGAGGTTTGCACTTTTAAGAGAGCTCTTACCGCAAGAGCCAAGCATTAAAGCTATTACACCGGTCAATACAATTAATCCCTTGATTTTCATATAATACATTTTTAAATTTAAAATTTCCGCTAAGATAATACTTTAGCAAAAGCAAAAAGACCATCGAAAAAATAAATTTTATATTTTGATGGCTCTGATCATCTGCCTTTTCCCCGGAGGACCTGGTAGCAACATAACATCGAACCCGCATGCTTTAAGATTCCTCTTAACTTCACCTTTGGCAGAATAAGTAACAAATACGCCATTTTTATTTGTGATATCTGAAATTTCTGAAAATAACTCCTTTGTCCACATTTCAGGTTGTTTGTCAGGTCCGAAAGCATCAAAATATATCAGGTCATATTTTCCTGTTAGTCGCTCTTTTGTGAAATCAGCCTCGATTTTTTTAAGTGTGAAGTTTTTGGATATATTAACGCTTATATTCCAAGGAACTGAGTGTATAATCTGAAAAATTTCCCTGCTGTTTTCTCCGGCAAATTTATAATGATTCAGTAAGCTGATAATTTCAGTATCAAGAGGATATTTTTCAATTGAAGTATAAAAGACCTCTCTGGTACCTTTATTACTAATGACTGCAGTCAGAAACGCATTTAACCCTGTGCCGAAGCCTATTTCAAGAATCGAAACAGGATCTGCTTTGCAATATCCGAAACCATTACTGATGAAAATGTGGTTAGATTCCTGAACCGCACCATGTACTGAATGATAATGCTCATCTAATCGAGGTACATAGATAGTATGAGATCCGTCGGCAGTAGTGATAATCTGATTCAAATTTTCTGAATTATTCATCATTTGTTACCTGGTTCATGATGCATGTTTAAAGAATCATTGCTGCATGATATATGTTATTGCATGCTAATAAAATCCCTGAACGATGATTCAAAGTTACTTTTATCTTTTTACTTTTGTCTTTTATCTTTAATTGTAATATTTTGCGACATCAATAATTTCCTAATTATTATATTTATCCTCATTGCCATGAAAACAAAACAATCAAGAAGAGATTTTCTGAGAGTAACGGGTACAGGTGCTCTTGGAGCTATGGTTATTATGAAGAGTAACTGGAGAAGCCTTGTTAATCCTGCAGCCCGATCAAATGATGTTGATCTCAAGAAGTTCGGAATCGGACTTCAGTTGTATACTATCCGTGAAGCTATGGAAAAAGATGTTCCGGGTTCGTTGAAAAAAGTTTCTGATATCGGATATAAATATGTTGAATTGGCGAATTACGCTAATGGCAAGTTTTATGGTTATGACCCTTTGGAATTCAGGAAAATGGTGAATGACCTTGGAATGGAAATACTCAGCAGTCATGCTGGTGTTAGTCCAATGGGGATTTCTGATGATGAAGCAAAGAAAATGGCTGAAGATCATGCAAAACTAGGTGCAAAGTATTGTATGCAACCGTGGATTGAGGAGGCCGACCGCAATTCCATTGCAGGTTATCAGAAAATGGTGGCAGAATGGAACAAAGTTGGCAGGATCATGAAAGAAAACGGAGTTCTGTTCGGATACCATAATCACGATTTTGAGTTTGCTACCGTTGAAGGTAAGATACCTTATTATGATGTCTTCCTGCCAGAAATGGACAAAGACTTTACAACTATGGAACTCGATCTGTTCTGGGCTACAAAGGCAGGACAGGATCCGGTTGAAATATTCAAAAAATACCCTGGCAGGTTCCAGCTATTTCATATGAAAGATATGCTTACAAAAAATCCACCGATATACACAACAAACGGAGTAGATGATTTCGCTCCTGTAGGTACCGGATTAATTGATTTCAAGAGAATTCTGGCTGCAAAGAAAATTGCCGGGATGAAATATATGTTCGTTGAACAGGATAATGCAGGTAAAAACAATCCTTTTGAAGATATAAAAACCAGCATAACAAACCTGACTACAAAGATTCTGGTATAAGAGGAAAAAAGGTCCAAAGGCTCAAAGGCGCAATGGCACAAACCTGGTTCTTAAAGGTTTTTCCTATAAACTTATGAGCCTTTACGCCTTTTGTTATTACCAGCCTGAATTATACCATGGCCTGACATCTGTGGCGATCATACCGGCTGTATTTGCAGCTTCGATACCCAGATCTCCATCCTCAAAAACTTCAATAAACTCCGGATCAATATTCATCAATGCCGCACATTTGAGGAATGTTTCGGGATGTGGCTTGAAATTCTGAACATCATTGGCAGTAATAATAATCTCAAAATATTTCCTCAGGTCTGTTATTTCCAGAGTCCGTTCAACTGCTTCCCTGTGACCACCTGTGCCAACAGACATTGGTAGTATGCCAAAATATTTTTTAGCAATATCTGCCACCGGTTTAATTGGTTTGACCAGATGTTGTTCTTTATAGAATTCGTTCGACTTTTCATCCATAATCTGTTCGATAGTGACACTACCATTCAGCTTACATTTCTGTATAATTTCACCGGCGATGACCCATCCGGGAGATCCGGTATGTTTTCTCAGAAATGCGGTATCAATGTCGGCTCCAAATTTCCGGCACGCCGTGCGCCAACCTTTAAAGTGAAATGGCATAGTATCGGCTAACGTTCCATCAAGATCAAAAATGAGGCCTTTGATGCCAGGTTTTATATCGTATTGCATTTTTTTTAGATTGCGGCAAATGTAGTAAGAAAAGTTGAAGAGTTGAAGAGTTGAA
>DCFT01000087.1:0-55478 GCA_002319885.1 Bacteroidales bacterium UBA1797 | reverse complement strand
AGAGTTGAAGAGTTGAAGAGTTGAAATGTAAAGTTATATAACCCTTCAACCCATCAACCCTTCAACCCAATTAATCATTTCATCTTTTAAGGAGCGTAATATTAACTTTAATACGAAATCAGGAAAAAATTATACTATGTCTGAAAATTCGTATCTTGTGTATTCTCAAAAATGAATATTTATATGAACGTAGAAGATCAAAAACAAACGGATCTTATTAAGGAGCTCAATAATTTACAGCGTGAATATAATTCACTCAAAGAATTATATGAAAAAGAAAAAGTAACGCTTCGTGAAATCGAAGAAAATGCAAAAAAGAGCGGAGAAAAATTCAGGATAGCATATATGACAAGTCCTGATTCAATTAATATCAACAGGCTGTCAGATGGAATGTATGTGTCTGTTAATGATGGATTCACGAATATTTTAGGTTATACGGAAAACGATTCAATAGGTAAAACATCAATTGAGATGAACATTTGGGTCAATTCTCGTGACCGTGAGCATATGGTAAGTGAAGTTGAAGCAAATGGGAATATAAAAAATTTCGAGGCTAAATTTCTATCAAAGGATGGTAAAATAGTATACGGTTTGTTATCTGCATCCCTTATTAATCTTGATAATGTCCCGCATATACTTACAGTGGTAAAAGATATAACTATTCATAAACAGGCTGAAGAAGCACTTATGAAAGAACAATTCCTGTTTAGCTCTCTCATGAATAACCTTACCGATCATGTTTATTTCAAAGATCTTGAAAGCAAGTTTATCAGGACAAACATAGCTCATGCACGTTCTTTCGGACTGGATAAGCCAGAATTGATAGTTGGTAAATCGGATTTTGATTTTTTTGCGGAATCGGCTGCCAGACAGGCATATAATGATGAGCAGGAAATTATAAAATCGGGGCAACCGATTCAAAAGGAGGAAAAACTCACAAGGAAGGATCGTTCTGATGTCTGGTTTTATGCTATTAAGATGCCGCTTCGCGATAATGAAGGTAAAGTAATTGGCACTTTTGGAATGTCGCGCGATATTACTGAAAGGAAGAGAGCTGAAATGGAAAGTCAGGCGCTATTTGAAATCACTCAGGGAATAACCTCAACAGATAACCTGGATGAATTATTAAAACTGATTCATCACTCAATCGGAAAGGTTGTGTATGCTGAAAATTGTTTTGTTGCTCTTTTTAATGAGAAAACCCGACTCTTTAGCTTTCCTTATTTTGTAGATAAGATCGATGCAACACCTTCAACAGCATCTTTGGAGAAGAGCTGTTCTGCGTACGTTTTCAATACAGTTAAACCTCTTTTGCTGACACAGGAACACTTCGACCAGCTATTGGAACAGAATGAAGTCGAATTAGTGGGTTCAAACTCCCCTTCATGGATTGGAATACCATTGCAGACTCCTTCAAAAGTAATTGGGGTTTTGGTACTTCAGCATTACGACATGGAAAATGTATATTCAGAAAACGATGTAAGATTTCTTGTATCTATTGGAAGTCAGATTGCAACAGCTATTGAACGAAAGAAAGCAGAGGAGGAGATTAGTCTGAAAAATGAGCAATTACAGGCAATTAATGCTGAAAAAGATAAATTCTTTTCAATTATTGCTCACGATCTTCGCGGGCCGCTAAGCGCATTTGTTGCTGCTACTCAGATCATTACTGATGAAATTCAGACAATGAGCACTGAGGAGATAAAAGATATTACAGGTAGTATGAAGACTTCTGCCATAAATATCTATAGTTTACTGGAAAATCTGCTTGAATGGTCACGGCTCAGACGGGGTGGACTGAATTTTATCCCTGAAAATATTGATCTTAAAAAGATTATCAGTGAATCAATAGATGTTTTAACCGAATCAGCAAAGAAAAAGGAGATTGAAATAGAATTTAATATTCCGGATAATTTGAAAGTTATTGCCGACAACCATATGTTTGAAGCAATTATCAGAAACCTGGTTTCTAATGCCATTAAGTTTTCTAAAGCCAGAGGAAAAGTAAAAGTAACAGCTGGATATAACGAATATAATTTACTGGAGATTAAAATAATTGATTCAGGTATTGGCATGTCATCTGAGCTGAAAGGAAAATTATTCCAGATGGATCAAAAGACCAGCAGGCCTGGTACTGATGGAGAATCCAGTACCGGTCTTGGATTGCTTCTCTGCAAAGAGTTTATAGAAAAGCATAATGGGAAAATATGGGTTGAGAGCGAAGTTGGAAAGGGAAGTACATTCTCATTCACAATTGGTGAACTAAAAATTTAAAAATCCGGAAGATTTTCTTTTTCTCTTGTTATTTGAAATGAAATCACTTGATATCTAACAGAATAAACATGAAGAATGAAAAAGGAACAGGTGCAGATGACAATTTCAGTTTTTCAGATATCTTCGATTTAAATGATATTCAACATATACAGGACCTCTTTGCAGATGCGACCGGGGTGGCATCAATAATCACTTATCCAGACGGAACTCCAATTACCCGGCCAAGCAATTTCTCATGGTTTTGTAATGAGATAATAAGAAAAACAGAAATCGGGCTTAAAAACTGCTTAAATTCTGATGCCGAAATAGGCAGGCCAAATTCTTCCGGCCCCACGATCCGGCCATGTTTTAGTTGTGGTTTATGGGATGCAGGCGCCAGCATTATTGTTGGTGACAGACATCTTGCTAACTGGCTTGTAGGTCAGGTAAAAAATGATGATCTGGATCGTGAAAAAATAATTGAATATGCCAAGATCATTGGCGCCGACGAGAAAAAATTTATTGCCGCTCTTGAGGATGTTACTGTAATGTCAAAAGAGAAGTTTTTTAAAGTGGCTCAAATGTTATTTGCCATAGCAAATGAATTATCCTCAAAAGCCTATCAGAACAGGCAGCTTATAAAATCTGTACATGACAGGAACCAGGCGGAAGATGAGTTAATTAAGAGTGAAATCTTAAATAGGACATTAATAAAACACCTTCCTCAAAGAATATTTATTAAAGACACTGATTCAAAATACATTTTAAGTAATGAAATATATTCAAAGGACTTAGGTATAAACTCTAATGATATTGTTGGCAGAAATGACTTTGATTTTTTCTCAAATGAGTTAGCCGAAAAATATCGCAAAGACGACCAGGATGTTATAGCAAATGGCATTCAAAAGGAATTTGAAGAAAAATATGCGATTTCAAACCGTGAACGATGGACACATGTAAATAAAGTTCCGTATCGTGATGCTGATGGTAAGATCGTTGGAGTTCTAGGCATATTTGAAGATATAACTGAGCGCAAGTTGGCCGAGGAGGAATTGAGGATAAGTCATGAAAAGTATCAGTCAATTTTTGAATCGACAGGTACCGCCACTCTGATAATTGAGGAAGACAGTACAATCTCACTGGCCAATCATGAATGTTTTTCGCTTACCGGATATTCCCAGGAAGAACTTATCGGGCAGAAATGGACTAAATATGTTGAAACAGAGAGCCTGCAGAATATGATAAAAAACCATAATCTCAGGCGTATCGACCCTTCTTTGGCTCCCAAAAAATATGAGGTGAAACTCATTCATAAAAATGGTGAAACACGTTACGCCATGTTGGATATTGGGATGGTTCATGGTTCCGGTCAAAGTATAGTATCTATTCTGGATATTACAGATCGCATACTAGCTGAAAAAGCGCTGCTTGCAAAGGCCGAGGAGCTTGAACGATTTAACAGGCTGATGCTTGGCAGAGAACTTAAAATGATCGAACTTAAAAAGGAAATAATTGAGTTGTCGAAGATATCTGGTAAAAATGTTAATGCTTCAGGAGATATTTCAACTGATATAACGAAAAAAAAGCTGGAAGAACAGACACTTGTTCAGAGAACAATGGAACAGCAAAGAGAGTTATCCAATAAAAAGAAAACGGAAAAAGAGTTGAAGAACTCTAACAACCACTCAGAAACAACTAAAATCGCAACAATTAACCTTTTGGAAGATATAAAGCTGGAAATGGAACAGCGAAAGAAAGTTGAGAAAGAAGTTAAAAAGCTAAATTCTGAACTTGAAAAACGGGTTAATGAACGTACTTCCCAGCTTGAAGAAGTCAATAGCGAGCTCCAGGCTTTCGCTTATTCCGTATCACACGACCTAAGGGCTCCTTTAAGGGCTATTGACGGCTTCTCCAAGTTTATATTAGAGGATTATAGTTCTAAACTCGATGATGAAGGGCGGAGACTTTTAGGACTTATCCGCAGTAATACCATTAAAATGGACAAACTTATCACCGATATACTCTCTCTTTCAAGAGTTACCAGGAGTGAACAAAAGAAATCAAAAATTGATATGACAAAAATGGCTTTGTCTATGTTCAATGAAGCAGCTTCGGATGAGAACAAAAGGAAAATGAAATTTGTGATTGAAGAATTACCTGATACTTATGCCGATGCAACTTATATTAAACAGGTATGGATAAACCTTATCTCAAACGCAGTTAAGTTTTCTTCATTAAAAAAAGTACCGAAAATTACTATTGGAGGTTATTCTGAAGAAGGACGGCATGTTTATTATGTAAGAGATAATGGGGAGGGGTTTAACCCTGAATATACCCATAAACTATTCGGAGTCTTTCAGCGTCTCCATGGAGCTGATGAATTTGAAGGCACAGGTGTTGGATTAGCAATAGTTCAGAGAATTATTCACCGGCATGGAGGTACAGTTTGGGCAGAAGGTAAAGAAGGTAAAGGAGCAACTTTCTATTTTAGCTTACCTTCTAAAAGAAATTAATAAGAAGTAGGTGGTGAGGAGTGAAATATGTGATATGAGATGTGAAGAATTGAAACCAGTAATCACTATTTACCTTTTAAAGATTTCTGGAGAGTATTAAATAATTTAGCTGTAAATTGTATCATCTTTCTTGATCGTCAAATAAATGATATTTTGTTGAAGATGCAACTTTAGAAGTTTAATTATAGTACCCATGCTACACAATTAATTATTATTATTTCAAATTTAGTTTCAGATATGAAAAATGAAATTGAAATTCTCCTGGTAGAAGACAATCCAAATGATGCTGAATTGGCATTGAGAGCTCTGAAAAAAAATAATCTGTCCAATAATGTTGTAAGGGCCTGCGACGGTGAAGAAGCGCTCGATTATATCTTTGCGCGTAAGTCCTATAAATCGGATAACAGTCTGAATATTCCTAAACTTATCTTACTCGATTTGAAATTACCGAAGATAGATGGACTGGAAGTACTTAAGGTGATTAAAGCCGATCCGGTAACAAAACTTATTCCTGTGGTGGTTCTCACTTCATCACATGAAGAAAGGGATATGGTTGAGAGTTATAGTCTTGGAGTAAATAGTTATATTGTGAAACCTGTCAATTTTGATAATTTCATTGATTCAGTAAGGGAAATCGGATTTTACTGGCTTCTTCTGAATCAGCAACCAGACATAAAAGACCTTATCAAATGATTCAAAAGAATCTGCTGAAAATCCTATTTGTGGAGGATGTGCCTTCAGACGTCGATCTGGCAGTCATTGAATTGCGGAAGGAGAAAATTAAATTTGAATTCACTACTGTTTGTACCAGGAAAGATTTATTAAAAGCGTTGGCTGAATTCAAACCCGATATTATTATTTCTGATTATATGATGCCTGCTTTTAACGGGCTTCAGGCTCTTAAAGCAACTAAGGAATTCAACCCCGACCTGCCTTTTATTCTTTATACCGGTTCTGTAAATGAAGAGACGGCAGTTGAATGTATTAAGGCAGGAGCGAAAGATTATGTTATTAAAGAGCATTCTGCAAGACTGCCATTCGCTGTAAAAGAAGCATTGGAGCAGGTATATATAAATAGTGAGAAAAGAGCTTCTGAACTGCTTTTAAAAGAGAACGAGCAGAAACTCCAGAGTATTTTCAGTGCAGCCCCGGTCGGAATTGGACTTGAGGTAAACATGGTACTGATTGAAGTTAACGATACATTCTGCAGTATGGTCCAATATCGCAGAAAGGAAATAATAGGGAAATCTCCCAAAATTTTATACGAATCTGAGAAAGATTTTTTGATTGCCCGCGAACAGTTATTGCAACAAATAATAACTGGTGGGAAAGGGTCAGTGGAAACAAAAATTAAGCGCAAAGACGGGAAGATCCTGGATGTGATTTTTAGTCTTGCTCCACTTGATAAAAATGATCATTCAAATGGATTCACGTTTACAGTACTTGATATTACCGATCGCAAAGAAGCGGAAGATGAACTCAGAGAAACTCACAGGTCAGTTAAAACACTTATCAGCAATCTTCATGGTCTGGTTTACAGATGCAGGAAGGATAAATATTATACCATGGAGTTCCTCAGTGAAGGAGCCAGGCATTTGACCGGTTACCCTCCGGAAGATTTACTCCTTAACAGCAAAATTTCATACAGCGACCTGATCCATAAAGATGACAGAGATTTTGTTTTCGCAGAGGTCAATAGCGCAATAAAAAACAAAAAACATTATAAGATTACTTACAGGATTGTAACAAAAAGCGGCGAAACCAAATGGGTTTGGGAAAAGGGAGAAGGAATATTCAACCCAAAGGGCAAACTTGAATATCTTGAGGGATTTATAACGGATATTACTGAACGAAAAGACATGGAGGAGGCTTTGAGTAGGAGTCAGAAGCTATTCGAGACTCTCGCTAAAACCTCACCTGTTGGTATTTTCAGAACGCAATCCGATGGATTTACTACATATGTGAATCCCAAATGGCTTGAATTATCGGGATTAAGTTACGAAGAGGCTCTTGGATTTGGGTGGTTAAAAGCCGTACATCCTGATGACAAAGAAGCTCTGGCGGGGAAGTGGCAAAAAGATGTTCAACTCAAAATAACTTCAATAGCTGAATACCGTTTTCTAAAACCGGATGGAACCATCCGATGGGTTATTGGAAACGCAGTTCCTGAAATGGCCGGCAATGAAGTTACTGGTTATATTGGTACAATTACTGATATTACCGATCATAAAAAATCAGAGGAAGCCATAACTGCGAGCGAAAGAAAATACCGCAGTATTTTTGAAAATGTTCAGGATGTATATTACGAGACATTAATCGACGGAACAATTCTTGAAGTCAGTCCTTCTATCTCAATTCTGTCTAAAGGTCTGTATCAAATGGATGATCTTATCGGGAAGTCGATGTTCGATTTTTATTCTGATCCTATCGAAAGACAAACTATTCTGACAGAATTAAATAATAAAGGAACTATTGCAGACTTTGAAATCACACTTAAAAACAGAGATGGTTCTACTGTTCCATGTTCCATCTCAGCAAAGCTTGTCTTTGATACAAATCTGAATCCTGCAAAAATAATCGGAAGTCTGCATGATATTACCGACCGGAAAAATGTTACTGAAGCGCTTAAACTGGCAAAGGAAAAAGCTGAAGCCAGTGATAAGCTTAAGACTGATTTTCTTAATAATATTTCACATGAAGTGCGAACACCGCTTAATGGAATACTCGGCTTTGCTGAAATAATTTCTATTCAGGGTCTGTCGGAAGAAGAGAAGAAGGATTCTATGGCAATGCTTTTTGAAAGCAGCAACAGGTTACTGAATACGATAACCAACTATATGGATATCTCTCTGATCACATCAGGCAGTTTGTCGGTTAACAGTAAAAATATGAATCCGGCACTTCTTCTAAAAAAAATCTACGACAATTTTGAACATCTGTGCCAGAATAAAAGACTTGAATTTACACTTCAGATTCCTGAAAATTACGATAATTATGTTATCAATTCCGATCCTGAGATTCTGCAGAAAATCCTTTCCCATTTTATGGATAATGCCGTCAAATTTACGGAGAGAGGATCTGTTCAACTTGGGTTTAATGTTAAGGAGGGGGGAATTGAATTTTTTGTAAGAGACACAGGTATTGGCATAAATCAGGATTCTTTTGATATTATTTTTAACATGTTTATGAAAGAGGATCACAGCTCGTACAGGGTTTTAGAAGGTAGTGGACTCGGATTGTCAATAGCCCAGGGAATGTCTGATGCAATAGGAGCTAAAGTCAGACTCGAATCGGAGCCGGGTGTTGGATCATCTTTTTTCCTGACAATTCCGTTAAAAACAGGCACTAAACTCAGTTCCCCGGGTAACACAGTAATAGATTCCATAAATACTGCAAAACGATCAACAATTCTGGTGGCTGAAGATGATGATACAAATTTCTATTATCTTAATGCTTTAATTACCAGAGAGACAGAAGCGGAAGTTTTACATGCCTCAAATGGAAGGGAAGCTATTGAACTCTTTAAAGCTAATCGGGATATTGCATTGATACTCATGGACATGAAGATGCCTGAAATAGATGGGTTTGAAGCTACACGACAGATAAAATTGATAAACCCGAATGTTCATATTATTGCAATAACCGCGTACGCTATGTCGGGAGATGAGGAACGAACTATGGCAGCAGGTTGTGATGGGTATCTCAGTAAACCTATTAACAAAAAGAGCCTCATGGATAAAATTTCAGAATTCATCCATAAAAGATAAAAGGTCTTTTAGCCATTAATCTTTATAAGATAATCTTTGACCTGTCTGTATACATTTTCAGCCGTAAAGCCTAATTTTTCATCAAGAACTTTATAAGGAGCAGAATATCCAAAGCTCTTCATTCCCCATATAACTCCTTTCGGCCCGACAAGGCCCTGAAGAGTTACTGGCAAGCCAGCTGTAAGACCGAATATGGGTACATCATCAGGAAGTATAGCTTTCTTATAGCTCCCGGATTGATTTCTGAAAAGTCCTTCTGACGGAGCTGATATGATTCTGACTTTAAGTTTGTCGTTTTTCAGAAGCAATGCTCCATCTACAAGCGTAGCTACTTCCGAACCACTGGCAATTAGAATAACATCAGGGTTACCTGTGCAATTTTGAACTATATATGCCCCTTTTTCCGATTGTAAGGCTTCGGTATATCTGTTATCGCCCTGAGGAGGAATATCTTTTATATTCTGTCTCGACAATATGAGAGCAGTCGGAGTTTTATGGTTCTCCAGAGCTATTTTCCATGCAACTGTTGTCTCAGCAGAATCTGCAGGTCGCAGTACGATCATACTGTTTTCTCCATGATGATTTTTAAGATGCTCCATAAGTCGTAATTGAGCTTCTTGTTCAACCGGTTGGTGCGTAGGACCGTCTTCTCCCACACGGAAGGCATCGTGAGTCCATAAATATTTCACAGGTAGACCCATCAGACAAGCCAGTCTAACGGCTGGTTTCATATAGTCGGAAAAAACGAAAAACGTTCCGCATGCGGGTATTATACCGCCATGGAGTGCCAGTCCATTCATTACAGCTGCCATTGTCAGTTCCGATACGCCGGCCTGCAGAAAAGCGCCTGAGAAGTCTCCTTTAGTGAATGGGTGAGTTTTTTTCAGAAATCCATCTGTTTTATCGGAGTTTGAGAGATCGGCTGAAGCAACAATCATATTCTCTAACTTACCTGCCAGCACACCAAGAACTGATGATGAGGCTGCTCTAGTTGCAGAATCTTCTTTTTGAACAATAGATTTGTAGTCAATTTCAGGAATCTCACCCGAATAGAAAGAGTTTAGTTTCCTGTCAAGCTCCGTATTTTTAACTGCCCATTCTTCTCTTTGTTTTTTCCATTCTGAAGCGTACTTATGCTTTTGTCCAACCACTTTTGTATAAAATTCTTTGACATCACTGAAGATCTGGAACGGATCGGTGATATCTCCCCCAAGATTGATTAATGATTTTTCATAAGATCCTCCGGCTTCACTTACAGGCATCCCGTGTGTTGAAGTCTTTCTCTCAAAACTATTTCCGTCTTTATCAAGAAGGCCTTTTCCCATTATGGTTTTACCGATGATAATGGTAGGTTTATTCTTTTGGCTGACCGCAGAAGAAAGTGCTGCTCTGATCTGATTTTGATCATTACCATCTATTTTAATGACATTCCAACCCCATGCAGTATACTTCATTGCAGTGTCTTCAATAGTTACTGCATTGGTTTCAGTTGAAAGCTGGATATCATTTGAATCGTAAAACATGATTAAATTACTGAGACCAAGAAAGCCTGCCAGTCGGCCAGCCCCCTGTGAAATCTCTTCCTGAACTCCTCCATCAGAAATATAGGTAAATATCTTATGTGCAAATAGTTCACCAAATCTTGCTACAAGAAATCTTTCAGCAATTGCTGCACCCACTGCCATTGTATGACCCTGTCCGAGCGGACCGGACGTGTTTTCGATTCCCCTCATTATGTCGAGTTCGGGATGACCCGGTGTCGGACTTCCCCATTGGCGGAAATTCTTTAGTTCCTCAACCGAAAAGTGGCCAATAAGAGAAAGAACGGAATAGAGCATAGGTGACATATGTCCGGGATCAAGAAAAAAACGGTCACGATTTATCCACGCCGGATCATTTGGATCAAAATTCAGAAACTCTGAAAAGAGGATATGGATATAATCAGCACCCCCCATAGCGCCACCCGGATGCCCCGATTTTGATTTCTCTACCATCGACATGGACAGAATACGTATGTTGTCGGCTGCTTTTTTATTTATATCGATTTTCATTAAATTAGAATTAAATTTTGGTTCATTGCTAACAAAAATATGATTATTCATCGAGAGAAAAAAACAAATTGTGATACAATGCAGGTATTACCAGCAGATACTATAATAAGTGTGTTCAATAAATTTAAAAAATTGCGGTTGTGGTAGTTATCGTTTGATAACTTTTTGTACATTTAACCTGAAAAGTCTAACCTGCCTGATTTATGGAACAAATGTTGAATGCTTTAATCATCGACGATGAGGAGAACGCCAGAATATTGCTAAATAAGTTACTTGAAGAAACACTTTTATTCAAAAATATCAGGCTGGCTTCATCAGTCGACAGTGCTTATAATGAATTAAACCTGTTTGAACCGGATATCATATTTCTCGATATCAAAATGCCGGGGAAAGATGGGTTTGCTTTCATTCAGGAACTGCCTCAGAAGTACAAAATATACAAAATTGTTTTCGTGACTGCTTATGACCAGTATGCAATAAAGGCTATAAAAAGCCAGGCATTTGACTATCTCCTTAAACCAGTAAACCGGAAAGAGCTAAAACAATGTCTTCAAAGAGTCATCGACAGGAAAAATAATGATACTGATAAAGGTGGAACTTTAAAAATTATTAAAACAAATGAGCGTATAACCAGAATCAGGGTTAATACAAGGACTGGTACCCTTTTTATTAATCCCGATGATATACTATATTGTAAAGCTGAAGGTAATTATACAGCTGTTTGTACCGGTAAAAAGCAACATCTCTGTTCAATGAATCTTGGAAAGGTTGCAGAACTGCTTCCGAAAAATGGTTTTATCAGAATAGGAAGGTCTTATATTATTAATTTCGAGCACATAACGATGCTTGATCGCAAAGAATGTACAATTTCCTTAGTGAGAGAGGGAGAAACAGCGACAATAAAAATACCCAGACAACATATAAAGGATCTTGATATTTTATAAAAAATGAGGGGTGGGTCAATTGTAAAGAAAATCATCTATTCTTCAGCATTTCATGCCGCAATTCCTGCTATTCTTATAATGTTGTTTCTTCCTCCGTTAGGTTCAAAATACAAATTATCGGTTGAACCTGTGGATAAAAATTCATCTCAAAATGTCTACGAAGATCTGAATTCAGATTCCATATCGGAAATTATCCGTTCAGGAAAAGGAGTTCCTTATTTTAATATTCTGATAATGGATAATGACATACGGATATATGATCAGTGGAATTTGCCTGATAGCATAGACCCGGATCTTTCAGACTTTTTTTTTGGGAATTTTGACCATGATCGTTATAAAGAAATATACATTTTTACTTACAAAAATGATTCACTGTTTCTAAATATCAATGAATTTTTTGATCCTGAGGGAATAAAGTCGAATCATATATACATAGCAAAAATAAAGGTTATAAATAAAAAGGTAACTTCCATTGTCTTTCCAGCAGGTTTTTATGATACGAATGGCGACGGTAAAGACGAACTCTTCTTCAGCATCCAGACGGGTTTTGGTGTTGAACCCCGTCGACTCTATTCTTATGATATTGTTAGCAGGAGATTAAAATCAAGTGAATTGACTGGTGTAATGTTCCAGTTTCCAAAGATGGTTGATGTTGACGGTGATGGCAGACCAGAAATTTTTGGATTAATTGGCGCAGGCGGAAATTCCAAAACGTGGTACCCATATAGTGACTGGAGTGGCTGGCTGTTGATATTTAATGACAGTCTGAACTTTAAATTTCCGCCTATGGAGTTTCCCGGACTTACCAGTCGTCTGGAAACAGAGGCTTATTCACAAAGTGGATTTAAGGGGTATTTAGTATCTTATACAACAGAATCAGCCGATACATCAGTACTTAAACCCAGAATTATGCTTTTTTCATCAGAGAGAAAAATAATCAGGGAAAGGCTGTTTAGTGATTTAGGTTTGACCAACTTCTCAAATATTGCGGTACTAAATAATAAGAATAAAGACAGGATTTATCTTTTTGGTTCAGTTTTTCTAGAACTAAATGATAAATTTGAAATTGTCAATGAGATAAAATCTCCATTCAATTCACATTACAGATTTTACCATGTCGATATTAATTTTGATGGGGAAGAGGAGTTGATTTTTTATTCTGTAGATGAAGAAAAGCTGGCTGTATATGATACGGATCTGCGGAAGCTTGCAGATACAAAGCTTAAAGGATCTGAAAATATATTCAGGTTTTCACTTTATTCATCTAAAAAACATGGAGATAGATTATTTCTGAACGCTGGAAGTGGAAATGGTTACTTCATGAATATAAAAAGAAACAGGTACTTTTATTTTGGTTATTTGGCATACCCCGGTATATATATTGTAGTCTTGCTTTTCATTATTCTGATAAAAAGGATCAATACACTCCAGGTTGTTCAGAAAGAAAGCTTAAACCGCAGGTTAGTCACATTACAATTACAAGGAATCAAATCACAGCTCGATCCTCATTTCATTTTTAATACTCTTAACTCTATTGCTTCACTTATTTACCTTGAAGATCGTCAGTTAGCTTATGACTTTATGAATAAGTTCACTCAACTCCTGCGAGGACTGACAAATGATGCCGAGCGTATATACAGGAGTCTTAGCGAAGAGCTTTTGTTTGTTACCACATACCTTGAGCTTGAAAAACTAAGATTTGGCGATAAATTCAATTACGAAATAATAATAGGAGATTCAGTAAGTCAGAAGGAACAGGTTCCAAAGCTGGTCCTTCATACTTTTGCTGAGAATGCGATTAAACACGGGATTATGTCAAGGGCAGAAGGGGGGATACTTAAAATCAGCGCCTACCTGGAAAAAGATTATCTGGTACTTTCTATTGAGGACAATGGTATCGGAAGGGAAAAAGCTGAGGGACAGAGCACATCCACAGGCAAAGGATTGAAGCTGGCGGGAGAATTCTATGATATCCTGAACCAGATAAATAAAAAGCCTATAAAGCACTTTATAATTGATCTTTATAACGAGTCAGGGGAGGCGGTTGGCACAAGAGTAGAGGTATGGGTGCCACTTGATCAATAATAATAACAAGCAGTCTTAATTACTTCTGCCAGGGTGGCTTTTCAGGTAAAGACTTTTGAAAGTCCTTCAGGAGTCTATTTTCATAATTACCCGCAAAAATGTTTTTAATAAATTTATCAAAACCCTCATTATTAAATCGTTCCCATGATTCATCTTCTTTGCCGGGTATTATAGGATAAAACAGAACACCGTTGTTTTTTGCAGCCTCAAAGTCCCCTCTGGCATCTCCGATCATTAAAATTTTATTATCCGGATATTTTCCTTTAGCCGCCAGTGCTATATGCTCTGTTTTAGTACCATATTCCTGCCCGGCAATAATATTGACAAATTTCTTAAGATCGTGTTCCTTCCATTCCCGTTCAAGCGCCTCCAGCGGTGTTTGTGAAACAATAATTAGATCGGCATACTTCGGCAACTTTACAATTGTCGATTTGGCATGAGGAAAAGGAGGGATGTTTCTAAGCCTTTCGCTTATTTCTTTATTTACAGATTCACTCCAGAGCAAAACCTTTTCAAGATCGGAGTTGTAGTGTAATTCAAAATATCTTCGAAGGTTTGTATTACTCAGTTTCGTCTCATTTTTAACCCAATGCTGAAGCGAACTTATGTCGGGCAGTTTAATACCACTTTCATTTATCTCCTCCCTCTCTTTGAGCAGTTCAAATACCTTAATTAATGAAATGAACCTGTTACTACCTCTGTAAATGGAATAAAGATTAACAAACTCCCATGTCTCACGCAATACCTTGGCAATAGCATTAAGCTCAAAGTGCTTTAATGCATCTGGGATAAAGAATTCCTTTTGCTTAATCTCCATTGTATCGAATACACATCCGTCAGAATCTATCCCGATAAAGAATTCGTGAGATGGTCTGATGTTTTTCAGTTTTGTCTGGTAATCCATTTTATATATTAAGGTACAAATATATAGGATTAACAAATCAGGTATATTGATCAAACAAGGAATAACAGAAACAAACCTGTGTAGAGACGCCCAAAATAATATGTAGAGACGCCCAATTTGGGCGTCTCTACGTAATTATGATCAGTTTGTTTATGTAGATGTATTTTTACAAATATTTAATTATGAGACGCCCAACATAATATATAGAGATGCCCAACATAATATATAGAGACGCCCAACATAATATATAGAGACGCCCAACATAATATATAGATACGCCCAACATAATTGATAGAGACGCCCAAATTGGCCGTCTCTACTGTCCGTTCTTTAGGATCATTCTAAATTAACAAGTATGACATTTGTAAGTTTTTTTTAAAAAGTATTGTTATTAATTTAACAGCACTTTAAAATCACAGTTTTTGAAGATCATAAATTCATTTAATTACTTAAAATTTAGATAGATATGTATCAAGTAGGAGATCTAGTTAAGGAATTGTCCGATAAGCACGGTCATGCACGGGAGAGCCTAATGCCAATTCTTCAGGCAATTGTACAAAAACACAATTATCTGACTGATGAGGCAATGGTGGAAGTTGCGAGAGTACTCGATATTTCTGCGGCAGAAGTTTACGGAACAGCCTCTTTTTACACTTTTCTCGATACCCAGGAGAAAGGGAAATATGTCATAAGAGTTTGTAAAACAATTACATGCTCAATGAAAGGGAAGAGCGATATAATCCATACAATTGAAGAAATTCTTAAGATAAAAGTAGGAGAAACTACCCCAGACAAACAATTCAGTCTGATAGAGACTAATTGTATCGGATGGTGTCATAAAGCACCGGCCATTCTTATTAATGAATTGCCATATACTGAGCTTACACCCGAGAAAGTAAGTGAAATTATTAAAGATTATATGCAAAAATAAATATCCACCAGAACTATGGAAAACAAAGGATTAACTAAAGTAGACCTTATTTTTGAAAAAATAGATAGTCATGAAGTTCTTGCAAAAGGCTTCAAAATGAGCAGCGATGAGATTATTCAGGAGATGCTTGACTCTGGTCTGAAAGGAAGGGGAGGTGCCGGCTTCCCTACAGGTATGAAATGGAAATTTACCGCAGCTGAGAAGAATCCGGAAAAGTATATTGTTTGTAATGCTGATGAAGGAGAACCCGGAACATTTAAGGATCGTGAGATACTCGACAGGGTTTCAAATAAAGTTCATGGCGGGATGGCAATAGCAGGAAAAGCTATAGGTGCAAAAAAAGGGATAGTCTACCTGAGAGGAGAGTACAGCTATCTTCTGCCAAAACTCATGATCGAACTCGAATCATTCCATAAGATGATAAATGAGATTGGATATGACTTTAACATAGAATACCGAATGGGTAGCGGCGCATATATTTGCGGTGAGGAAAGTGCGCTGTTTGAGTCAATTGAGGGGAAACGTGGTGAGCCAAGAAATAAACCTCCTTATCCAACAGTATCAGGTGTTTTTCATAAGCCAACCTCAATTAACAATGTTGAAACGCTGGTAACTGCCATGATGATCATTCAGCATGGGGCAAAAAACTTCATACAGTACGGTACAAAAGATTCAAGAGGTTCAAAAGTATTCTCAGTATCGGGCGACACACCAACTCCCGGAATCTTTGAGCTTGAACTGGGTATGACTGTCCAGCAATTTGTAAATGAATTTGGCGATGGTGATACAAAAGCCGTCCAGGTTGGTGGAGCCTCAGGGTTCTGTGTACCCAGGAAAAAATTCGCTGAAACTATTATAGGTTTTGAGGGTGTTCCAACGGGTGGATCAATGAAACTTTTCAACAGTTCACGGTCGATGTATAACGTTCTGCATAATTATCTTGATTTCTTTACTGAAGAATCATGTGGTCAGTGCACTCCTTGCAGGGTTGGATGCCAGCAGTTACTTTTAGGGGTCGAAAAAGTTAAAAAAGGAGAAGCTGCATCGACATACCTTAATGAATTGATGAAGCTTGCAGATACTATGAAAATAGCTGCTAAATGTGGACTTGGACAATCAGTTGGGAACGCATTTAAATCTATTGTTGGAAATTTTAAGGAGGAGATCATCTATTAATCAATTAAAAATCAAAGAATCATGATAAATTTAACTATAAACGACCAGAAGGTCTCAGTCCAGGAAGGAACCACAGTTCTTGCTGCAGCAAAGAAACTGAAAATAAACATACCTACCCTGTGTAACCATGATGACCTCTGTGTTGCCGGTAATTGTCGTGTGTGCATTGTTGAACAAAAAGGAGCAAGAACACTTATTGCATCATGTGCAACTCCTGCTGCAGAAGGGATGGAGATACACACTAATACTCTAAAGGTTCGTAATGCCCGTAAACATATTGTCGAACTTCTATTGTCGGAACACAGAGCGGATTGTACAAAATGCTATAAAAATCAGAATTGTGAACTTCAGAAGCTTGCAAATGATTTTGCATTCGGCGATCATGTCTTTTTTGATCTGGTGGAAAACAAGAAGTATAACATCGATAGATCTTCTCCATCATTTGTAAAAGACGACAGCAAATGTATACGTTGCCAGAGATGTGTGAGAACCTGTTCCGAGCTGCAGTACATTTCTGCAATAGCTGTCGCTAACAAAGGTGCTCATCAGAAAATCTCTTCATTCCACAATCGTCCAATGAGCAATGTTGTCTGTACCAATTGCGGTCAGTGTGTTAACCGATGTCCTACGGGGGCGCTGGTTGAGAAAACATATATTGACCAGGTCTGGGATGCTATTTATGATCCCGATAAACATGTGGTAGTTCAGACTGCTCCTGCTGTAAGAGTCGCTCTTGGTGAAGATCTGGGGTATGATCCTGGCGAAAGAGTTACAGGAAAGATGGTAAACGCTCTGCGACAGCTGGGATTTGATTCCGTTCTTGATACTGACTTTAGTGCCGACCTGACTATTATGGAAGAAGGTACTGAACTTCTTGTCAGACTTAAAAAAGCACTGGTTGACGGAGATAAAGGTATTTCATTACCAATGTTTACATCTTGCTCTCCTGGATGGATAAAATTTATTGAACACAAGTATCCTGAATTTCTTCCAAACCTGTCAACCTGTAAATCGCCTCAGCAAATGTTTGGTGCACTGGCTAAAACATTCTATGCCAGGAAACGTAATATTGATCCATCTAAAATTGTTTCAGTATCTATAATGCCCTGCACTGCAAAGAAATTTGAAGCCGACAGACCAGAAATGCGCTCAAGCGGGTTTAAAGATGTTGATTATGTTCTTACAACACGCGAACTTGCAGTAATGATTAAACAGGCAGGTATTGACTTCAGAAATATTGAGGAGGCAAATTACGACTCGATAATGGGAGATTCAACCGGGGCTGCGGTTATTTTCGGCGCAACCGGAGGAGTTATGGAAGCTGCGTTACGTACTGCTTATGAGATCGTTACAGGACGTGAGGTTCCATTTGGGAATCTTAACATTACTCCTGTAAGAGGAATGGAAGGGGTTAAAGAAGCAACCATAAAGATTGAAGGTTGTGTTGAAGCATGGAAGTTTCTTGAAGGTGCCGAACTTAAGGTGGCAATTGCACATGGTCTGGTAAATGCAAATAAAATTATGAAGATGACAAGGGAAGGTAAAGCTCCTTATCACTTTGTTGAAATAATGGCTTGTCCCGGAGGTTGCATTGGAGGAGGAGGTCAGC
Organism: Bacteroidales bacterium UBA1797; assembly: GCA_002319885.1. Classification (GTDB taxonomy): domain Bacteria; phylum Bacteroidota; class Bacteroidia; order Bacteroidales; family VadinHA17; genus LD21. Next base: position 37,245 of record DCFT01000087.1, on the reverse strand, counting down.
CTATTCCAACCAATCTGCAGATCAGGGAAAAGCGTATGAAGGCAATCTACGCTGAAGATGAACACAAGGAGTTGCGTAAGTCTCATATGAACCCCGATGTTATCGCAATCTATAAAGAGTTTCTCGACCAGCCAAATAGTCACAAATCACATGATTTGCTTCATACTCACTATGTGGAACGTGATAATTTTTAGGCCTAATTAACCTGACCGTTAACTGTAGAGACGCCCAATTTGGGCGTCTCTACGTATTTATGGTCAGTTTGTTTCTGTAGATGTATTTTACAAATATTGAATTGTGAGACGCCCAAATTGGGCGTCTCTACAGTTTTTTGATAATTTTAATTTTTAGCATTGATCTTTTTTAAAAGCCATGCCATATTTTCTCCGAGCGTTTTCATTGTCCTCATACCTTCCTCGTCTTTAAGCACCTCGCCTTTTTCACGGCCAATAGCAATATTCCAGTAAGACGATCCGGGTATGATCATTTCATTTATCAGGAAGAAATGGTTTATAGTATCGAAGGCATGAATTGCGCCTGCACGCCGTACAGCAACTACCGCCGCACCAGGCATATGCTTCAGCAGCTTACCTGCACCCCCGAGTGCATAACTCGACACCTCCAGAAAAGCTTTGGCATCTGCTGTAATATCGGCATTATATACAGGCGATCCGATGATAATTGCATCAGCCTTCAGCATCCTTTCTATACATTTGTTAATTACTTCATTCTTCTGGTGACAGAATCCGTCTTTCTTTTTTCTGCATTTCATACATGCTATGCATCCGTTAACATCTTTTCCTCCCAGCTGAAAAAACTCAGTTTTAATTCCCTCTTTCTCAAGTGCTTTAAAGACCTCATTTATCAGTAGTTCTGTATTTCCTCCCTTACGCGGACTGCAGTTGATACCTAGTACTTTCATAATTACTAAATTATATTTTATGATTCAGAATCATACACTACAAATATATTGATATTCGAATGACTTTCTGCAGTTCACAATATTTTCAACCCTAAATCCCATACTTGGGACTTTTATGTACGTTTCTCTTCCTGGAGACTCTTTCAGCAGCCCCAATAGAGGTAAAACATAGGAAGAATAACGATAAACTTATCCGATTATATTGAGAATTTCGTCTATATCGATATCCTTAAGAGGGTTGTTGCTTGAAATGAAAATGTCTGCCAGTTTAGATTTTCTTTCCTGTAATCGTACTATCTTTTCTTCAATACTATTACTGGTAATATACCTGTAGACAAATACACTTTTATATTGGCCAATGCGATGTGCCCTGTTTAGCGCCTGCATTTCAGATGCAGGATTCCACCATGGATCGAGGATAAAAACATAATCTGCAGCAGTAAGATTCAGACCTACACCACCTGCTTTGAGAGAAATAAGGAATATTTTGTTCTCGGGGTCAAACTGGAAGCTGTTTACTATTTTTTCTCTTTTTGTACTTGCTCCGGTTAGCATGGCAAAACGAATTCTCTTTTTCTTTAATTCTTCAGCATACAGATCAAGATGTTTAACAAAAGATGAAAATACCAGAATTTTATGACCTTCTGCAATAACACTCTCCATATCCTGCATCACAGTTTCGAATTTTCCTGAACCTGATGTGTATTCTTCATTTGCCAGTACAGGATGATTGGATAACTGTCTGAGCTTCATCAACCCCTGAAGTACAACAATTGCTGATTTTTCATGGCCTGTTGATGAAATACTTTTGAGAATACTATTTCTGACTGCTGATTTTTCCTCATCATATACTTTAAACTGCTCGTCTGTCATATCACAAAAAACGGTCTGTTCCGTAACGGGGGGCAGATCGTGTGCAACCTTCTCTTTTGTTCGTCTCAGGATAAATGGCTGAATGATCTTTCTGAGTTTAAGCTCCTTCTCATCGTCTCCCATTTTCTCGATCGGTTTTGCAAATTCCCTGCGGAAAAATGCCAGATCACCAAGTAATCCGGGATTTACAAAATTAAGCTGCGTCCACAGATCGGTGAGAGAGTTTTCCACCGGTGTACCTGTAAGGACAAGTTTAAATTCTGATTTTAGCCTGGTGACTGTTCTATAGAGCATTGAAGCAGGATTTTTAATTACCTGACTTTCATCCAGAATGATATAATGAAATGGAAATAAGCTAATTAATTCGATATCTTGCCGTATGGTATGATAACTCGATAGTATAATATCAAAATTATGAAAATATGCAGTTGATTTTTTACGTTGATTCCCCTTGTAGCTGTATACTCTCATTCCCGGAATGAATCTTTTAATCTCATTCTCCCAGTTATAAATAAGAGATGCCGGTACTATTATAAGTGATGTAAGTTTTATTTCAGAACTTTCGAACAATGTTAATTCTGCATCAGCGCCGGTCATATTTTGTTCCTGAAAGTGATTTTTGTTATACTGAAGCATGGCCAGTGTCTGAATTGTTTTGCCAAGTCCCATATCATCAGCAAGACATCCTCCAAGTCCGGCATTTTGAAGAAAATTCAACCAGTTCAGACCATCCGACTGATATTGTCTCATGGTACAATTAAGCCCTTCAGGAGGGTCGAGAACAGGAACCTTATCGGGGATCAGTAATTTTCCCAGCCTTTCATATCCCTTATGTATATCGTCATTTAATGCATCGGCCAGTAACGAAAAATGCTGCTTATGAATTTTCAGCGAGTCATCGGTTGTCTTACCGAACTCGAATATATTTTTGTATTTTGTGAACCAGGCCTCAGGTAGAATTGCTATCGTGCCATCGGGAAGAGTATATTCTCTTATTCCTTCAAGAATGTTTTTTTTGAAACGGTTGAACGGTAATGTCCATTCACCGATTTTAACAGAAGCCCTGAGATCAAACCAATCATTTATAATCTGACTGCTTATCTCAATATCTATCGGTTTTAAATTGTAGTTAAGATCGAGCCTCGAAGTAAGTACAAATCCCGAGTTGATTATTTCAGTGTAACTACTGTTTACAAGTTCTAAAATTGTATACAGGTCATCTATTCGCCTGTTATTTGTTGACACAGGAAAAAAATTAATCTCATCATCGGAGAAAAATCCCAGTTCGCCCAACGTCTTACGACATTCTCTTTCCCATGTAAAATCGCGATAATATTTTCTGAAAATATAATTATCACCTTTCCTTTCAAATATTGTAAACGAATTGGAGGGCTCGTTTGAAAATATTCTGTTTCCCTGATAATTATATCTTAATGTTAAACCCGGATTGCCTTTTAGTCCGGTTTCAAGTTCCAGGATTGGCTCTTTGGATGGGATCATTTCTAAGATTTCAAATCCCGAGCTCTCAACTTTATAGTTATTTATTGTATTAAGCACAAAACCACTGAAGTACTTAAATTCTGATTTTTTTGGAATCAGAATGTTCTCTTTTGTAAAAAATGGTTTCAACTTCGAACCATCCACATCAGAAACATAAAATATCTTATGGTCTTCTCTGATCAGACAGGGCGACATACAAATAATATCTACAGAATTATTCATGAGGTTGATAGGTTTCCCCGCAGATTCCAGCCTAAGGCTATAGTAACTTTGTTCCTCATTTCTTGCGAATCTGAATACAGGATCAGCATTATCTTCACATACCTGAAGCTGATCCTCAGAATGCAGCGTTACAGTTTTTGTCTTCTGAAAATATAGTGGGATATTTTCGTCGCGTGCTATTGTAAAACATTTGTAAAGCCGTCGCTCTATATATGGTCTTATAAAGATTTCAAGTTTTTCCTGAGTCACTTTTTCCAGGAACTCCTTAACAGTCTTTTCCCTCGAAAACAACTTAAACAGATTCCTGTCAGAATATTCATTAATTATCTTAACAACCTCACGTTCTTCTCCTGTCAGAGTACTTAATGTATCGATGTTGGGAAAAGGAGAAAGACATTCTGATAATTTATAATAACCCCGGTCCGCTACCCTTTGAATAATATATGGCAGTATAATATATCCCCACAATCTGTGCTGAAATAATATCAGAGCCAATTTCCTTCCCTTCTTATCTGATCCTGTCTCCAATGAATTCATTATTATATTTCCTGCAATTATGGTCATTGTTGACCAATTTTCAAAGGATAAATAAAAAAAGGTTTCCTAAAACAGGAAACCTTTCTCTTTTATTTAAAGTAATTATTACTTTTTAACTTTCGTATTGTCTTTATTTGTTTTGTATCTCATGTCAGGCGTACCATCTTTCTTTAAAGGTCCTTCTGCTTTAACTGATGTTGTCTTGTTTGCTTTGAATCTTTTGTCAGGAGTTCCATCTTTCTTAACTGCTACCTTTGTTTTTGATGTATCTGTAGCGGTTTTAACAGTTTTTGTTTGTGTTGAAGCAACAGCATGTGTCTTTGTTACATGTTTTGCCTGATCGGTTTTAGTTGTTGTTTTAGGAGCTGTTGTTGTGGTTGTCTGTCCGAAAGCTGATACAGAAAGAAATACAACTGCTAAAAGGAATACTAGTTTTTTCATTTTAATTTAGTTTTAATGTTATACTTTGTTTTACGAACGCTAAGTAAAGTACAGATTCTGGATTAGAACTGAAGTTAAGAATTATTTTGCGTTTGTCGTGAAAATACCGATCGGATGAAATATCTATGCAGGAAACAGATTTTAAGAGGAGGTAGTGAGGATTTCTGTCATATAATTTTTTATTTATAGATTTGTTTAGAATTAATTCGGATTTGAGAAAGATAATTCATATTGATATGGATGCATTCTTTGCATCTGTTGAACAGCTCGATAACCCGGAACTGAGAGGGAGACCTGTTGCTGTAGGTGGAAGTGGCGAGCGTAGTGTAGTAGCAGCGGCCAGTTATGAGGCAAGAAAATTTGGAGTTCGATCTGCAATGCCTTCAGTTATTGCACGACGTCTCTGTCCTGATCTGATCTTTGTGAAACATAATTTCAGCAGGTATACTGAAGTTTCTGCTACTATTATGGAGATATTCAGGAAATATACTGATCTTATTGAACCACTCTCAATCGATGAAGCTTTTCTTGATGTAACATGTGATAAAAAAAATATAAGGTCTGCAACAGTTATTGCAAGGGAAATAAGGAGTGAAATAAAAACAGTCACCGGTCTTACAGCTTCAGCTGGAATATCTGTGAATAAATTTCTGGCTAAGATAGCATCTGACATAAATAAGCCTGATGGTATGTACCTTATAAAACCTGAAGACGCTGAAAAATTCATTGAAAAGCTTAATGTTGAAAGGTTTTATGGCATCGGTAAGGTAACGGCACAAAAGATGCATAAACTTGGAATTCACACCGGTGCTGATCTTAAGAAATGGGATCTTGTTTCACTTGTCAGAAATTTTGGCAAGGCGGGTGTTTTCTTTTACGATATTGTTAGAGGTATTGATGAAAGGCCTGTTGAACCTGATCAGGAACGAAAATCTGTGGGGACTGAGCTCACTTATGAAAAAGATCTTACCACACGTTTTGAGATTATTGCTGAATTATACAGACTGGAAAAAGAATTGATGGAGCGGCTGGATCATTCTGAAACTACCGGAAGAACGATCACGATGAAAGTAAAGTTTTCCGATTTCAGACAGATTACAAGAAGCAAAACACTTCAGTATTTTATTCGTGATTTTGACAAACTGCATAAAGAGGTTTCGGAAATTCGCAAATCATTGAAGCTTGAGGGATCAAGGATCAGACTTCTGGGATTAAGCATATCCAATCTGGAAACTGAGGATTGCGGTGACAGGCAGCTTTATCTTTTTGAGGAATAATTGGGGATGTTGTAAAAGTCTATTGTGAACCTTAGTGATGACCTTTGAGTTTCTTTGTGGTTAAATGTTTTGTATTTTACCACAAAGGAACACAAAGGTTTGCATAAAGTAACTCAAAGTGAAAACCAGAAGATTAGTAAATTTTTCAACAGCTCCGATTGGGTTAAAAGAGTTGTAACTAAAACAAACCATCGACTGATAAATATCTTTCACCTGTATCATAGCAGAAAGTGAGAATTCTTGATCCTTTCGGAAAATCAGCTAATTTTTGATTTACTGCGGCCAGTGAGGCACCCGATGATATTCCGACAAACAGCCCTTCTTCCTTTGCTGCTCTTCTGGTAAATGTATATGCCTCTTCTTTGGTGACCCTGATTATGCCATCGAGAAGATCTGTATTCAGAATAGAGGGAATAAATCCTGCGCCAATGCCCTGTAATGGATGAGACGCAGGCGAACCTCCACTCAATACCGGAGATAATTCCGGTTCAACAGCATATACTTTTAACTTTGGAAATGACTTTTTTAAAACTTCAGCACAACCTGTAATATGTCCGCCGGTACCTACACCTGTAATAAGGTAATCAAAACCTTCAGGAAAATCTTTAAGAATTTCCTGCGCAGTGGTGGTCCTGTGAATATTGGTATTAGACGGGTTATCGAATTGCATCGGCATCCATGAATCAGGTGTTACCTGTATTAATTCCCTGGCACGTTCTATAGCTCCGTTCATGCCTTTTTCCCGTGGTGTAAGCACAAATTCAGCTCCATATGAACTCATTATTTTTCTCCTTTCGAGCGACATTGATTCAGGCATTACCAGTATCAGCCTGTAATTTTTTACTGCGGCTACCATGGCCAGACCAATCCCTGTATTGCCGGATGTCGGCTCAATAATCACACTTCCGGTTTTCAATTCACCTCTTTTTTCTGCATCCTCAACCATCGATAATGCAATACGGTCCTTAATGCTGGCTCCGGGATTTGATCTCTCGAGTTTTACCCATACTGAATAATTCGGGTCAAAGAGCTTGTTTATTTTTAGATGAGGTGTGTTTCCTATTGTTTCAAGAATTGAATTTACTTTCATAATACTTTTATTTTGAAAATGTTTTAAATGATAAAGTTTAAAGGTTCCTCAAAATCATTGTGATTTCTGACAATAATTTCACTTTTGTGGTAAACAACTGAGAAAGGTGCAATACTTTCGGTGAGCCAGACATTGCCTCCGATGATACTGTTTCTGCCTACAACTGTTTCTCCTCCAAGGATAGTACATCCGGAGTAGAGAATTACATTATCTTCTATTGTCGGGTGCCGTTTTTTAGAAGCCTTGTCTTTAGCCACACTAAGGGCTCCCAGTGTAACTCCCTGGTAGAGTTTTACATTATTCCCGATAATGGTAGTCTCTCCAATAACTATTCCTGTTCCGTGGTCAATAGAAAAGGGACTGCCAATAGTAGCTAACGGGTGAATGTCTATGCCCGTAACTTTATGAGCATATTCTGTTATAATCCTTGGAAGAATAGGCACCGATAACCTGGCAAGACAATTAGCAATACGATAGCAGAAAATTGCAAGAAAACCCGGATAAATAGCAATGACTTCTAATAACTGAGTGGCAGCAGGATCAGATTCAAGAATGAATTTTGCGTCTTTCAGAAGAGTCTCTTTTATACTATCAATAGTTTCAAAAAATTGTCTGGTAACTTCTTCTTTATTCTCTGTTAAACCCGACAAAATGATCAGCATTTGATTTTGTTGTTCATTGAGATTATTTTCCGCTTCAGTTTCTGAATATGAATTGGTGGAAGGGAAGAGTAATCTGAAGATTGCTTTAACTGTCTTTTCTACAGCTTTTTTATCTGGAAAAGTAATGATGGCCATGCCGTACTAATATTAATTAATAACTATACAAGATGTAGTTTGCCGCCGTTGTTTGTAAAACCGGAAGTTAAGAAAATAAATTTTTCGCTGGCACTATTGATTTACTGTCCTGTTTCTATGGATCTTATTCAAACAATATCTGTTGCTATAATTTATAATTACTACAAAAGTTATTTACTATTTTAGATTAGATTTCTGATAACTATGGTTGTCACTATCAGAATAGAAAAATTCAAATCCATTAAAGCAAGGGAAATATCAGGCAAGACAGTATAAAATTACTGTTCAATAAGTTTTCTTTTTTCCTCAAATTCTTCTTTACTTATTTCACCTTTGGCATAGCGTTCCTTCAAAATGTCCATAGCTGTACTGCTTCGGTTCCTATGATAAGCATCCTGATTCACAACCCTGATAATAAGCCAAATAATAAGTACTATAAAAACTACGCCGGTTAACCAGCTGAATCCCATTCCCCACCAATGACCTCCGTACATAATAAACCTCCTTGCTTAAAAATTTTACCTATAATTCATTAATATCATCTTTATAACAAATTGTGGATACTTAAGTTTATCAAATATAGACATTTATGATTTATTTAACATGATATGGGACTGTGAATATTTTGTATACTTGGCTCATTAAAAGTATACATTTTAATTATTTTCTTCTCAGGCGCAGAGCATTGGAAATAACAGTAACTGAACTAAAACTCATTGCTGCAGCTGCAATCATAGGACTGAGCAAAATTCCAAACACAGGAAAAAGGACTCCTGCGGCTATTGGTACGCCAAGAATATTATAAAAAAAGGCAAAAAATAAATTTTGTTTAATATTCCGCATGACATCACTGCTTAAGCTTCTTGCATTGGCAATCCCGTTCAGATCGCCTTTGACAAGTGTGATCTCAGCACTTTGCATGGCGATATCAGTACCTGTTCCCATTGCAATCCCAATATTGGCCTGGGTGAGAGCAGGTGCATCATTGATTCCGTCTCCGGCCATTGCAACAATATGACCCTGTTTTTGTAATTCCTTTATTTTATTGAATTTATCATCAGGCAGACAGTCAGCTTCAAAACCATCGAGATGTAACTCTCCGGCTACAGTTCTGGCGGTATTTTCATTATCACCGGTCATCATTATAACATTCAAACCCATTTTTTGCAGCGATTGAATGGCTTTGGCAGAGCTTTCCTTAATCTTGTCGGATACGCCGATGATTCCTTCCACATTTTTATCCAATATTAAATACGTTACAGTTTGTCCTTCAAGCTGCCACTCTTTTACAAGTCGGGTTTTTTCATTGTCCGGCAACACCATGAAATCTTCCAGTAACCTGTGATTTCCAAGTCCTATCTTTTTATTCAGGTATAAGGCCTGTACTCCTTTACCTGTTACTGACTCGAAATTATCTAATTTTTTCAGACTGATTTTTTTCTCTTTTGCACCATTTACTATTGCTTGAGCAAGAGGATGTTCACTGTTGGCATCTATCGAAGCAGCAAGCATTAAAACTTCCTCATCGCTTAATTTACCAAATGATTTATATCCTTTGAGGCTTGGTTTTCCTTCAGTTATAGTGCCTGTCTTATCAATAATCAGGGTATCGACTTTATTCATTTCTTCAATTGCACGTGCATCTTTTACCAGGATACCCATCTGCGCTCCACGGCCGGTTCCAACCATTATTGAAATAGGAGTAGCCAGACCCAGTGCACACGGACATGCTATGATCAGTACTGATACTGCATTGACAAATGCATAGACGTAAGCCGGCTCTGGTCCCCATATTGCCCATACTGCAAAGGTTAAAAGTGATATTGCCACAATGATCTGTACAAAGTATTTAGCTACAATATCTGCCAGCCTTTGTATCGGAGCCCTTGACCTGCTGGCTTCATTCACCCTTTCTATGATCTGGGCCAACAAAGTTTCGTCTCCCACTTTTTCAGCCTTCATCTCAAAAACTGTATTCCCGTTTATTGTTCCTCCTGTAACCTTGTCATCTTTCGATTTGTCTACCGGCATGGGTTCTCCTGTGATCATACTTTCGTCAATGACAGCATTACCTTCTGTCAATACTCCGTCAACCGGGATCTTTTCGCCAGGCTTAACCCGCAGGAAGTCACCAGCTTTAACCTGTTCCAGAGGGATTTCTGCCTCTTTTCCTTCAGTGATCAGTCTGGCAATCGGTGGAACCAGATTCAGCAGAGCTTTAATGGCGGAATTAGTTTTGCCATGTGCTTTTAGCTCCAAAACCTGCCCCATTAGTACAAGTGTAATTATGACTGCAGAAGCTTCAAAATATAAAAGAACATTTCCCTGCATGTCTTTAAACTGTTGTGGAAAAATAGAAGGAAACAGCAGAGCAAATACACTAAACAGATATGCTGATCCAACACCGATAGAGATCAATGTCCACATATTAGGTGCCCACCTGCGTATTGAACTCCAGCCACGCTTAAAGAAAACCCAGCCCGAGTAAAAAATGACAGGAGTTGCTAAAATAAATTCAATCCAGCTCCAGACTTTTTTTGAAGATATGTTTTCAGGATGGAGAAATGGGAGAACGTCTGACATGGCAATAATAAATACCGGAATACTTAATACCAGCGCAATCCGGAATTTTTTCACCATTATTTTGTAAGATTTCTCTTCTTCGCCTGATTCGATACCTTTTTCAGGGACCAGAGTCATTCCACATTTTGGACAGGATCCGGGTTTATTCTGTCTGATCTCGGGATGCATTGGACAAGTATAAAATGTACCTGATTTGTGAACAGCTTCCAGCTTTTTCAAATGCATACCACAAACGGGGCAATCACCGGGTTCCGGATAAGTCTTATCACCTTCACATAACATTGTGCAATAGTACTTATCATTTGTATCCCCGGAATCTTTGCCCTGGTGGACATTCATCGGAGATTCAGGTTCCTTGTGGCCATGATGATCGTGTTCTTCGTGATTTTTGTTATGATTCACAGGAATGAGGTGCATATTACAGACCGGGCAGTCACCTGGCTGATCATATACTTTCTCACCTTCACATTTCATGGGACAGAAGTATTTAATCTTCACATCCGGTTGTTCTGATATTTCATCATTTTTCATTGTTTCTTACTTAAAAACAGAATAATGCTTACTCAAGTTTACCGATCACATTTTTCAATTTTTTCTGAATATCAATGGCTATATCTATTAGTCCGGGGTTTTTAATTGCCGACATGGAAGCAACCGGATCGACAGCAGCTACCTCAATCGTTCCATCAGATTTTTCCTGAATAATCACATTGCAAGGCAACATAACACCTATTTTATCCTCCTTCTGAAGGGCTTTATAAGCATAAGACGGATTACACGCTCCCAGGATTTTATATCTCCGGAAATCGACACCGAGCTTTTCCTTTAGCTTTTCGTGAATATCAATTTCTGACAGCACTCCAAAACCTTCAGATTTTAGTGCTTCTTTTGTTTGAGCAACAGATGTTTCAAAATCTGTTTTCAATGTTTTTTCAAAATAGTACTTCATGTTTGGGGGTATTAAAATTGGTTCACTGATTAAAATTTTATGATAAAGGTAAATGATCCCTTGTACCAGTAATCAGGTAAGCCAGAATTTGTTCTCCGGATTTTTCATAATCCAAAAACGGCTTAATAATTTTCGTCATGTTATATGTCCTCCGGGTCATTTAATTATTCTACACCTTTAGTCTTAAATTGTTTACTTTATCTGACAAATCTATTGGTCTTTAACTATACTACTATCGCCCGGCATATCCATTCCTTTCATTTCTTTCATGGTTGTATCATTTACTGACCTGGAATTTCCTGGCATAACCATTCCTGGCATAGTATTGACTTTTCCGCCCTCAGGATTCATCATGCTTGGTTTACCTTCGAGTTGGGCTGAGGCATCTACACTGAAGGTACCGTTGGTAACAATTTCCTCACCTTCCTTTAATCCGTTGATTACCACATAACTGTTGCTCAGAGAAGGGCCGAGAGTTATTTGCCTCATAACAAAGCTGGGCTCCTTTGCAACTTGCAATTTTACATAAACCACCGATCTGGTTCCTGTCCACAAAACCGAGGTCTGAGGAATTACCAGGCTGTTACCCGCAGTTGCAAGATGTGCAGTTAACACACCCGTGGCAAACATATCGGGTTTAAGTATATTGCCGGTATTAGGTATTTCAACCCGTACGCTTGCCACACGCGTTTGAGGATTAATTACAGGATCAATAAAAGAAACGGTACCTGTAAATTCTTTCCCGGGTTGCGACTGGAGTGTAAAAGTGATCCTGTCTCCTTTTCTTATCCAGGGCAGATCGCTTTCATAAGCATCAAACAATGCCCATACGTGCGACAGATCGGCAATTTCATATAAAGGTGTACCCTGGGATACATAATCACCTACGTTTATATTTTTATTTATTACAGTCCCGGAAACTGAGGCATATACATCAAACACCGTTTTTGTCCGACCACTGTTCTCAATATCTGTAATCTGATTTTCGGTAAGTTTCCACAGACGTAATTTTTCCCTGGCTGCATCAAGCAGTCTGGGCTGCATCTCTTTCATTTTAAGAGCTTCCAGAAGTTCTTTCTGGGCTGTGACCAATTCGGGGGAATAGATCTCTGCAATGACTTGTCCTCGCCGGACTTCTTCACCTGTAAAATTCACCATAAGCTTTTCAATTCTTCCGGGGAAATGGGCAGGCTCGGTTTCAACAAGACGTTCATCAGCCTGTATCTTTCCATACAATTGAATCTTTTTTACCGGTTTTTGCCTAGATACTATACTTGTTTGTACCTCGGCAAGCTTTATGCCTTCTTCGGTCATAACTATAGCATCGGGATTCACCTCGGAAATATACTGGTCGAGAGGAATCAGGTCCATTCCGCAGATTGGACATTTCCCCGGATGATCCAAGCGTATCTGAGGATGCATGGCACATGTCCAGATAGTTTTTTTTGTTTCTTTTACCGATGTTTCCTGTCTGGATATTTCTTTTGGTGAATGGTGAAAAATAATCCCCCCAAGCAATAATCCTGCGAGTACCAGAAATCCACCGCTGAGATATTTATTTGAAATAATTTTTTTGATTTTCATTACGGAACATTTAATTGTGTAAAATATTATTATTAATTCCCTGTCAGATAAATTAATCTGGCTATTGAAGTATTTTTATCAACCACAGCTTCAACTTTTTTGAACTGGTAATCGAGTAACTGTTGCTCCATTCGTAGTACCTCTTCAAAGTCGGCTCCGCTGACTGAAAATGATGTAATCAGCAATTGCAGACTTTTATCGGCAAGCATTGCCTGGTCTTTGTACAACAGAATTCGTCGGCTGGCATCGTTTAATTTTTGTAATGTTTCCTGAAAATTAACAGTAAGGTCATTCTTCACATTAGATGCTGACATAGAAGCGGCATCTCTTAGCAATTCAGCTTCATGACGCATGGATTTGTATTTTTTTCTAAAAACAGGAAGTGTAAGAGAGACCATAGGCATTGTCATATCTTTCCCATTCATTGCCGAGATGTTGCCTTCTCGTTTTTGAATCACCATATAATCCAGACCCAGACCTATCGTTGGATAACCCATTCGCTTAACCATTGATACCTTTGCTGCGTCGGCATCTGCTTCAGCCTCATACATTTTTACCATTGGATGATTTATGAGGCTGTCGCCCAATGTGATAATATCAGAGGGGATTGTTACTTCCATTAGGGAATCAGCAGTAAATACTTCACTTTTCGGTGAGCGATCAAGAAATCTGTTAAAACTTACCTTATCGGTAATCAGCTGGTCGTTTAAAAGAGCGATCCTGTTTTCAAGTTCATGTATTTCAATCTTTATACGCAAAAGATTAACCATTTCATTTTTATCGTTTCCACCCATGGAACTTCCCATTCCACCGCCTGCGGATGCCATACCCGGTTTGGATGCAGTTGTTGAAACCGGACCTGTATTTCCGGAAGGAGAAGCTGAACTGGTTGTACTTAATCTTACCAATGCAATCTGTTCAAGTGATTGTAAAATGTTGAGGTTTTCATTTGCTATACTTATCTCTTTTTCAGTACGGTACACAGTATAATAAGAAGCTTTTACATTAAAATAGAGTTCGTTTTTTACATCCCTGAAACTTTCAAATTTTGAGATTGCCATTTTTGAAGCTTCATCTTTTGCGGCCTTTAGTACCCCGAACCATGGAAACATCTGCATTATACGTACATCTGCCACCTGATTTCCACCCATCAGATCCATTGGTTTTATAAAATATCCGAATTGCACTGACGGATCGGGTAGTGAAGAAACCTGGGGGAGTTTTTCCAGAGCAGCAGAATATTCAAGGTATTTTGCTTTTACTCCCGGATTATTCTTTGCTGCCAGTTCGAGGTAATAAGATAAAGAATCCTGGGCATAAGCTGTTATGTGGCTTATTACTATTAATATTATTATAATAATGTATTTAGTATATTGTCTCATTATGCAAAAAATTATTCAATCATTTTTTTAGTGTCTTCCGTTTTGTCCGCCAACGGGGCTGTTGAAAAAGATATTAATTATCATATTTCTCCTTTGTGTTACTTTGTGTCCCGATAGCAATCGGGATACTTTGTGATCCTTTGTGGTTCAATTTTTTTGTCTTACCACAAAGGGACACTAAGGATATCACTAAGGTTCACAAAGGACTTTTTTAATATTCCCGAGGAGATAATATATTATTTCATATATACATATCATTCGCTTAAGCCTTAATGAGTGAGTGATGTTTTTTTACTTCATTTTCCCTCCAGATACTCTGAAGTACAGGTACCACAAACATCGTCATGATCTGAATAATCATCCCGCCGAATGTTGGGATAGCCATTGGTACCATAATATCGGCACCTTTTCCAGTTGATGTCAGAACAGGTAACAGAGCGATAATAGCTACAGCTGCAGTCATCATAGCAGGTCTTACTCTTTTTTTACCCGCCATAACCACTGCTTCACGAACATCGTGAACATTAGCAGGTTTCAGTTCTTCGAATACCTGGTGAATATAGGTTCCCATAATTACCCCATCGTTAGTGGAGATACCAAACAGGGCAATAAACCCGACCCATACTGCCACGCTTAAATTAATCGTGTGCATCTGGAACAGATCCCTCATATTTATCCCTGCAAGTGAGAAATTCATAAACCATGGCTGTCCATAAAGCCAGATCATTATGAAACCTCCGGCAAAGGCTACAAAAACGCCTGAAAAATGAATAGATGAAGCTGTAAATGTTTTGAACTGAAAGAAAAGCAGCATGAATACAAGGACAAGACTGATTGGCATAACAATTGACAACCTTTTAGTTGCTCTGACCTCTTGTTCGTAGTTTCCGGCAAACTTATATGACACTCCGGCCGGTAATTTAAGCTCGCCTGATTCAATTTTAGATTTTATAAATGCATCGGTTTTTTCAACCGCATCAACTTCTGCTACTCCAGGTTGCTTATCGAAAATTACGTATCCTGTGAGAAAGGTATTTTCGCTCCTTATCATTTGGGGTCCTCTTGTATATTGCAAATCTGCCAGTTCTCCCAATGGTACCTGAGTGCCTGTCATTGTAGGAACAAGTATTTTCTTCATGTCGTCCGGAGTGGTTCGTAATTCACGCGGATATCTTACTCTTACAGGAAACCGTTCACGACCTTCTACAGTAGTTGTAAGTACCATACCTCCTACAGCACTTTGCAATACATCCTGTATCTCGTTTATTGACAGCCCGTACCTGGCGATAGCTTCCCGGTTCAATTTGATTTCAATATACGGTGCTCCTACAGAACGATCATAGAAAACAGAAGAGGGGACCAGTGATGGAGCTTCCTTCAGAATTTTTTCAAATTCAAGTCCTGTATTCTCAATAGTCTCAAGGTCGGGACCATATATTTTTAAACCCATTGGCGCTCTCATACCTGTTGAAAGCATGACAAGCCTCGTTTGAATTGGCTGCAGCTTTGGTGCAGAAGTAAGTCCTGGCAAATTTGTCACTTTTACAATCTCATTCCAGATATCATCCGGTTTTTTAATCTGAGGACGCCATTGACGAAAATAATCGCCATATTTATAAGGAATCAGAAGGTTTGTATTCAAATGCTTAAGATTGTCTTTCTGTGGATTAAATTTTGTGCTGTCCGATAGCAGAAAATTGCCATCCCTGTCAGTTTTAAATCTCACACGACGGCCATTCACATCGAGAATATATTCAGGTTTGTAATTGATAGTATTCTCGAACATCTGAACAGGCGCAGGATCGAGAGCTGAATTAACTCTTCCCCATTTACCCACCGCAACTTCCACTTCTGGAATTGATTCCAGTCGCTTGTCGAGCATTTTTATATAATCGATATCTTGTTCTACTCCCGCATTGGGCATGCTGGTAGGCATTAAAAGGAAGGAAGCTTCGTCAAGAGATGGCATAAATTCTTTTCCGACTCCCGGAAAAGTTTTTGAAGCTTTCTGCCATAGGGAAGTTTTCCTGATATTCAGCCCTGTAATATCGAATCCTTTTGCAACTACTCCGAATAATCTGTTATAACCCAACCAGATAGTAATACCCAGTAAAAATGTAATTAACGGAATCATAAGAAATTTCCATTTATTTACAAGACACCAGCGTAATACGGGTTCATAAAAATGCACCATCAGCATTAGTAAAGAAATTACTAAGCCCACAATACCAACAACAAACAGGAAGTTGACCAGATAAGAATTATGGGCACCCAATGGCAGCCACTCAAATGCCAGGTAATAAACAGCTACAAAAACCGTGATCGCTATATTGATCAGATTCGGAAGCTTTTTTCTATGCTCAGGCCATTTATGCTCCATCAGGTTGTTTATCCCGATTAATACCAAAGCCAGCGCCGGCCAGGTTCCCCAGAATATTACAAAAAACAAACCGGCAATTATGAGAGAAGAATTCCAGATCCTGCTTACACGGCGTTTATCAAAATTGATGGAAAACACAATGTCTGCCATCATTGGAAGCACAAGTATTCCAAGAATAAAAGAAGAAAGAAGCGCAAATGTTTTGGTAAACGCGAGTGGCCTGAATAGTTTCCCTTCCGCGGCCTGCATTGCAAAAACAGGAAGAAAGCTGACTACAGTCGTTGATAGAGCTGTAATCACTGCTGATGATACTTCAATAGTCGCATTATATATTACAGAGCGCAGGGCAATCCCTTTGACACCATTGTTTTCTGGCATTTCAAGATGCCTGAATATATTCTCAGTGAAAATGATACCCACATCCACCATTACCCCGATGGCAATTGCAATCCCTGATAATGCTACTATATTGGCCTCCACACCTGTAAGCTTCATAACAATGAATGTCATCAGCACTGCTACCGGAAGCAATCCGGAAATTATAACAGAAGCTCTCAGGTTAAACATCAAAATGATTATAACAATAATACTGATAAGTACTTCGTGGCTTAGTGCCGATTCAAGAGTGCCAATGGTTTCCTGGATTAGACCTGTACGATCATAAAAAGGGACTATAGTTACTTTTGAGATTGTTCCGTCGGCCAGCGTTTTACTTGGCAACCCCGGAGCGAGTTCATTTATTTTATCTTTTACATTATTAATAACTTCAAGTGGATTTGATCCATAGCGTGCAACAACCACTGCCCCGGCAGCTTCAGCTCCGCTTTTATCCAATCCTCCCCTGCGCGTTGCAGGTCCGAAACTTACCTTTGCAACATCACTTATCTTTACGGGAACATTGTTTCTGACAGATACAACAGCATTTCGCAGGTCATCAAGATTTTTTATATATCCCAATCCCCGTACAACATACTCGACCTTATTTAATTCTACAGTTTCGGCACCTATGTCAAGGTTGCTGTTTTTCACTGCATTCATTATATCCATAACCGATACACCATGAAATTTCATAGCGTCGGGATCAATATCTACCTGGTATTCTTTGACATAACCACCGATGGATGCTACTTCTGAAACACCTTCTGCTGATGCCAGGGAATATTTTACATAATAATCCTGAATTGTCCTTAATTCCTGAGGATCCCATCCGCCGGCCGGCTTCCCGGTTTTAGGATCGCGACCTTCCAGGGTATACCAGAATACCTGACCCAGGGCAGTGGCATCGGGTCCCAGACTTGGCTGTACTCCCTGGGGCAAGGTCCCCGATGGAAGTGAGTTCAGCTTCTCAAGTATACGGGAACGGCTCCAGTAGAATTCAACATTATCTTTAAAAATGATATAGATAAACGACATACCGAACATCGATGTGCTGCGTATTGTTTTCACACCAGGAATACCTTCTAACGCTGAAGATAGCGGATACGTAATCTGGTCCTCAATATCACGAGGGGATCTCCCCATCCATTCAGTGGCAATAATTTGCTGGTTATCACCGATATCCGGGATAGCATCAACCGGAACAGGATTGCGTGGCAAAAAACTGATATTCCAGTTAAATGGTGCGGAAATGGTTCCCCAACCAATGAAAACCAGTAACAATATTATCGTCACAAATCTGTTTTCAAGAAAATATTTTATAAGTCGGTTGAACATAATTAATTTCTTTTTGCCTATTCATGCCTGCTTAAAAAGTCGAAATTCATTAACCACAAAGAGCTCAAAGAATTAATTCAAAGGGCACAAAGTTCCGTCCCGATAGCTATCGGGAGCTATCGGAATGGAATAGAGGATTTACCTTAGTGCACTTTGTGACTTCTTTGTGTGCTCTGTGGTTAAAATGACTTCTTAAATACTTCAGTTCACGCTTTAGTAGGAGAGTGAGCATATTTCAGATTATCTTTAAATTATTTAGCTCTTTCATAATGGCAGCAGCCCGGAAGATTGGCATAAACATCATCAGGCGCTCTGTACTTTTCCGTATCGTGACCAACTGATGCAAGTTTCTTTTCAAGTGCATCAACACTAGTCTTAGCCGGATCGTATGTTACAGCAAGCATTTTTGTTTTTACATTCCAGTCGGCGCTTGTTGCTCCATCTGACCTGACAGCCTTTTCAATACGTGCTTTGCACATATCGCATTTTCCCCATACTTTGAATGTCGCTGTCTTTGTCTGCATAGAGGATGTGGATACTGTCTGAGCTGAAGTAGTTACTCCAAATGCAGTTAAAAGTGCAATTGCAAAAAATATTTTTATTTTTTTCATTATTATAAATTTTTAGTTTAATAGAAGATCAAGAAATTGTTGCAGTCGTAATAGTTTAAAATGTTGTAATAGTGTTAATAAACACACCATTACAAACAGGTAATACAACCCATTTTGCAACACAAAAGAGTATGGAATTGATCAGATCCGGAGAACACAAATATTGGAGAGATCCACGCTGCTGGATACTGAGGTTTCCGGTGGTCCAATACCTGTATAGATAGAATTTAAAGATACCGGAGCTAAAAGTGTAAAACCGGCAGGGCTATTAAAAATCTCAAATTGTTTTAGAAATAATTCAGGAATATCTGAAAATGAAGGAAAATAGCTACCGTTAATTCCA
Organism: Bacteroidales bacterium UBA1797; assembly: GCA_002319885.1. GTDB lineage: Bacteria > Bacteroidota > Bacteroidia > Bacteroidales > VadinHA17 > LD21. Next base: position 18,041 of record DCFT01000087.1, on the reverse strand, counting down.
AAATAGACTAATAAATTATCACAACAGTGTGTGGTAAAGTTTGTACCTGGCAGAGGCAGAACATTATCGTCACTCTCCATGCCGCAGGAAGCCAGTTTACCTGAAAGAGAAATCTTTTCAGCGGAAAACGTTCCTCCACAATAATGAATCCCGACAGAAAAATGTATCAATGCTGCCAGAATCAGGAAAGTGAGAGAAATGGAAATAATCTTTTTCATCTGATGTAAAACAGATTTACCTTTAAATTGTTTTACAAAGTTGCATTATTTATTTAGAAACCTTACCGGTCTTTTAGTGTTTGTCAATGAAATCAGTCAATTTCTCATGCCATTCATCGAGATCAAAGGTTTTAACTACAGTTTCTTCTTTAAATAGCAGGTCAGCCATATACTTTGGATTTTTATGGCCATTAAAAACTGCGATTATGCAGGAAACACAGTGTACAACAATATCAAAAACTGGCATTTCCGATGATTTTTCTATCATAAGATCCTTCACTTTCGCGGTAGGCAATGCTCCATAGTAAAGATCCCCGCAACAAGTACTTTCCCGTTTTGTATTTTTGGGTTCAACCAGTCTGATATTCATTTTTAACAACAGGTCCCTTAACGCGTTCTGTACGCTGTCTTTTTCACGGGTAGGACAAGCATCTATTATTGACATTCTCTTTTTTTTATAATCAGGATATACAAAAAAGTCATTATCGTTTATTACTTCCCATAAAGAAATTGTAGAAACCCCCACGTAATTTTTTTCGAAACGCTTATCACAGCCAGGACAAACGTTTATTACTTTTGAATCGGGAGGCAGATGGGGGTTATGTTGGCAGCAAGTGGTAAGTATATCCATCTTCCCTAATTTTTCATTCAGAAGGTGATGAATTTTTTTTACCAGACCGGGTTTATAAATCATTAAAGCACATCCTGGTGCAAAAAACAATGTTTCTTTTTTCTTTGTAATACCGGAAGTCATATATTTTTAAGTTTGCTTAAACATGTGCCGTCGAAACTATGCTTTTTTATATTATAAAGAAATGATAAATACTATGTTTTACAAGTTTAGGAATATCGGATTGGTTAACCTACTTTATGAAATCCAGGTTATCTGTGTAATTCCGGAGCTGGTACAAAAGTTCTTTGTGTACCTAAGAGTGAACTTTTGAGATTTTTTGTGGTAAAATTTAAATCATTGAGACAAAAAGGATCATTAAGTACAACACCAGGTAACACAGTGAAATGAAAAATATAATTTTGACAATTTCAAAACCCCAATAGGATCACAGAGGATATTTTAAATGATCATTCCGGCAGCAACGGTTTCATTAGTTCCTTCATCGATAAAGATCATACTTCCTGTAATATTGTTTTTTTTATAGCTGTCAAAGAAAACAGGCTTTGATGTTTTTATTGAAATATTAGCTATATCGTTCATATTAACCGATCTGTTTTCAGTATCATGTTCGAGGGTATTGATATTAAGTCTGTAATTAACAGCTTTCATAATACACCCGGCTTCATTACTGTTCAGCTTCACCAGATATCTGCCTCCAATTTTCATTGGATTTTCGTTGAACCAGCAAATCATGAGGTTGATATCCTGACTTATAACAGGCAGGTCATCAGTTGAGACCATCATGTCGCCACGACTGATATCGATATCATCATTGAGGGATATAGATACTGAATCGCCGGTAATAGTTTCTGAAAGGGTTTTGCCTAAAACATCAATACTCTTTATTTTAGATTTTCGCATTGAGGGTAGGACCGTTACCTCATCTCCCGGCCTGAAAACCCCGCCTGCAACACGTCCGGCATAGCCTCTGTAATCATGGAACTCCTGAGTATGAGGACGTATAATTGTTTGCACAGGAAAGCGCTTATTATCAGGATTTTTATTTTTTCTTATCTCTATTGTTTCTATCAGGTTAAGAAATGTCTTGCCTGTATACCATCTCATATTTTCCGACTTATCAACAACATTATCACCATATTTTGCGCTAATTGGAATATAATGAGTATCGATGATATTAAGTTTATCAGAAAGTAATCCCAGCTCATCTTTTATATTACTGAATACCTGCTCCGACCAGTTCACCATATCCATTTTATTGATACAGAATATTATATGACGAATATCAAGAAGTGATGCGATAAATGAGTGCCTGATAGTTTGCTCAAGTACTCCCTTTCGTGCATCAATCAGGATAACAGCAAGATCAGCGGTGCTTGCACCTGTGACCATGTTCCGGGTGTACTGAATATGTCCTGGAGTATCAGCGATAATAAATTTTCTGGCCGGTGTTGCAAAATACCTGTAAGCAACATCAATTGTTATACCCTGCTCACGTTCAGCTCTCAAACCGTCAGTCAGCAAAGAAAGATCGAGTTCCTCCCTTCCAAGCCGTTTACCCGATTGGACAATATGCTCCATCTGGTCCTCAAATATTGATTTGCTGTCAAAAAGCAACCTTCCAATTAAAGTTGATTTTCCATCATCCACACTTCCTGCTGTTGTGAATCTGAGAAGACTCTTGTTTTCACTTTTCCCGTTTATTTTCATATTATATCTTTTAAAACCGCAAAGCACTCAAATGAGTTTGCCCTTCCCCTAAAGGGGGGTTAATTTGCTTAATGTGTCAGAATTAATCCCCCTTCAGGTGGATGGCCGCTAAGCGGCCAGGAAGCGCGGCTCCTTAGTGATCTTAGTGGTTATATAATCTAATTTTCTAGAAGTACCCTTCTTTTTTACGGTCCTCCATTGCAGCTTCGGATCGTTTATCATCATAACGTCCGCCTCTTTCGGTGACTCTGGTAGCTGCTATCTCGGATATTATTGCTTCGAGTGATTTTGCCTTCGAAAGCGTGACCCCGGTACAGGTGATATCTCCGATTGTTCTGCAACGCACATCAGTCTCAAAAACTTTCTCATTAGGTTTCAATTGCATAAATGGGGCCCATGCAAGATAGACTCCGTTACGGCTGAAGACCTTACGGCGATGGGTATAGTATAGACCAGGGAGCTTAATGTTCTCATTAAGAATATATTGCCATACATCAAGTTCAGTCCAGTTGCTTATTGGGAATACCCTGAAATGTTCTCCATTGTGTTTCCGGCCATTAAAGATATTCCATAATTCGGGACGCTGGTTTTTAGGATCCCACTGGCCGAATTCATTTCTATGCGAAAAAAATCTTTCTTTTGCGCGGGCTTTTTCCTCATCACGTCGCCCTCCACCAATTGCTACGTCGATTTTAAGTTCTTCCATGGCATCGAGAAGAGTTATTGACTGGGCTTTGTTACGACTGGCATTAAATCCTCTTTCTTCGACCACTCTTCCAGTATCTATTGAATCCTGTACACAACGCACAATAAGTTCAGCACTGAATTCTTTTGCGAGATTATCACGAAATTTTAAAGTTTCTTCAAAATTATGGCCGGTATCGATATGCAAAAGACTAAATGGTATTCTTGCAGGCCAGAATGCTTTTCTGGCAAGGTGTACCAGTACTATTGAATCTTTTCCGCCTGAAAACAATATAACTTTGTTTTCAAACTGGGCAGCAACTTCTCTCATTACAAATATTGCTTCCGCTTCAAGATCTTTAAGATGTTCGTTGTTAATGTTAATCATTTCAATTTTGTTTAATTTTTACTAGTAGCTTATTGCCATTTGATAGTTGCCAGTCTGGTCAGTAACAAGTAACAAGTAACCAGTAACCAGTAACCTGCAACCAGTAACAAGTAACTTTTATAACTTCTCTCGTTTAGCATTTGTTTTTCATTTTACATGTAAACCGCATTCCTTTGATCCGTCGTTCTCCCACCACCATCTGCCGGCTCTGAAATCCTCTCCTGGTTTTACGGCTTTTGTACAAGGTTCGCATCCGATACTCACATATCCTTTGTCGTGCAGTGAATTATAAGGAACATTATTTTCTTTTATGAACTTCATTACTTCATCGAATGACCATGTAAACAGGGGATAGAATTTAAGAAGATTATTGTTCTCATCAAATTCAAGCCAGTCCATTTGATTACGGTCCTGAGACTGATCGGCTCTGATACCCGATATCCAGCATTTCATTCCTGCGAGTGCCCTGTTTAGAGGATCAACTTTCCTGATCCTGCAGCATTCTTTCCTGTTGTCAATTGATTTATAAAAACTGAATGGACCTTTTTCTGTTACCATTCTTTCAACGGCCTTATATTCAGGGAAATAAACGTCAATTATTTTATTGTATCTAATAATTGTGTTTGACAGGACATCATATGTCTGGGGAAATAACCTTCCCGTATCGAGCGTAATTACTTTAATATCAAGATTGTTACGGAATATTATATGAGTAATTGCCTGATCTTCAATTCCAAGGCTTGTAGTAAATATTAACTGGCCGGGAAATTGCGAAACAAGCAGAGTCAATCTATCTTCAATTGTCTTACCAGCCAGTTGATCTCTGAGCTTTTTTAACTTCATATTTTCTCTCATCAGGTTTGAGTTGCAGGTTAAGTTTAATCTTATGAATATGAGCCCATAGCCTTTCATGGAAATAATAAAGAAAAGTCTTTGTAATTACCTCAACACTGCCAATTGATATAGCAAGTGTTACTCTTCCGGTAATGAAATAGCTGATAATCATAGTATCGATTGTGCCTACAATTCGCCAGGAAACTGACTTCATCAGACTTTTGATAGGTTTATCAGCCCTGTCACTGACTTTAAGGACCCTGTCAGTATTCGATTTATCTTCAGGTTGTTTTAAAAGTACATCTAACATAAATTTGCATTTCTGTTTACTTCAAATGTAAGACAGGTAACCTTAGCGGCGAGTGGCAATAATGCGCTAAACGTATTAGTATTTATACATATATGTCTATATGCAAATAGTCCCATTTACAGTAAGTTACAAAGCTTAGATAAGTTAAAAAAACTGAATACCAGCCAGAGCAATATGGTTTCAGCGCTTTGCGGATTTTTTTGAAGTGCCCATTATTAATGGCAATCAGCAATCATAGAATACAAACTCTGTTCAGACGAAAAAAATGACAGCAATTTTTAGGAGGATAATTCCTCTTTTAGTGTTATTCTTATAACAGAACGATTGAAAAAGTAAAATTTAAATTAAAGTTCTCTTTTTAAGACAAGCTGTGTCCCGATTTCTTTTATTCGTAGCAGAAGTTCTTTAAGATCGTTAACCGATGTTACCGGATTGATTATTGTAAGCCTCAGCCAGGTTTTTCCTTCCAGTTCTGCCTGTACAATATAGAATGAACCTTCTTTTATTATTCTGTCCCTAATTTCATGGTTAATCTGATTGAGAACCTGATCATTATACCCTTCAGCCGTGAACCGGAAACATGTTATATTACTTTCAGGTTCCAGTGCAAGCTGGAGTTGTTTGTCGGATCTTACCATCACAGCGAAACTGCTTGCCAAATCATACCTGCTTTCGATGTAGTGGCGGTAATAGTCGTTCCCGTAATATTTCAAAGCCGAATAGGCAATGATTCCCAATGCACTCTTTGTGCATTCAATAGTTCGTGATGCGCTGTTATACCAGACATTTTGCTGAGATTTTTGAAAAAGGTATGATGCTTTTTGTGCAAATGTTTCAAATGATCTTTCGCCGTTTCTGAACATAACAAGCGTATTAAGAGCAGGGACAAGCAGCATCTTATGGAAATCGATCACCACTGAATCCGCTCTTTCTATGCCATTAACGCGGTCGCGGTATTTTTCTGAAAAAAGGACTCCCATGCCATGTGCCCCGTCAACATGCATCCATAATCCATGTTTTTCACTGAAATCGGCAACAGCCTCCAGGTTATCATATGACCCTGTTGCTGTGGAACAAGAACTGGCAACAACTGAAATAATCCTTATTCCATTTTTTTCCGCATTGCGCTTTATTTCTTCCAGTAAGTCCGTCCTCATCCTGAAATGTTTGTCAACAGGAACTTTAATTATGGAATCATCGCCAAGTCCCATAATTTTAACATTCCTGCCTACACTGTAATGTGCCTGTTCTGATATTAGATAACCTGGTTTGTCCTTTTCCCTCACACCATCTTCCCATATATTATAATCTGTTTTTACCTGTCTTGCTGCCAGCATCCCGGTAAGATTTCCAGCTGTTCCACCATGTGTAAATATACCGTCGAATCCGGTCTGATATCCTATTAGTGATCCAAACTCATTGATCACATTTTTTTCCATAGCCATATTTACCGGTCCCATCTCATATATAGCTGCTCCATTGTTAAGAAGAGTTGTACAAAACTGAACCAGTGCGGTAACGGGAAGAGGAGATGTGACCTGGTGACCAATATAATGAGGATGATGAATGTGAATAGAATTATCAATTATCCTTTTAATAAAACTATCCAACGGCTCTTTTTCCCCACCTGCAGAATCAAATGAAAAATATTCTGTAAGGCGATCCGGATCATTCCAGGGTAATACAGGCATTTCTTTTCCGGTTAACGCTTTCTCAAGATAATCCGACAAAGTATCTACAAGAATATGTCCCTCTTTTCGGAAATTCTCAGGATTAAAGGGGGTTGGTATTTTTGATTTCGGCAGACTCATAATAATATTAGTTTATTGGTTTTACTACTCTTTTATTTAACCACAAAGTACGCAAAGCAGACGCACCCCCTGGCCGCTTTGCAACCATCCCTCTGAAGGGAATTAATTTGTTTACATTTAGCAAGTTAACCCCTTTAGGGGAAGGGGGCAAAATCATTTGTGTTTATCGGACTTTAATAGTCTGATAATTCTTTCTTTAATTCTGCAAAGTATGAAAGAATCATCGGATCATCTGAATATTTGTCAGATTCTGTCAGGAAGTTCTCTAATTGCAGCCCATTAATCATAATTAATTGAATAATTTCAATTACTCCGCAATAACTGTAAGGATTTAATGTCCCAAAATGATAGGAGGGAAGTTGTTCATCATATTTTTTGAAAAAATTATGAATTATCTTATATCTCTTTATGTGTTTTTGAACCATTGAAGTTTCTGAACCAAGAGTTTTTTCAAAATTGACGAACCTTTTTTCAACATTATCAAGAATAAGGGAACCTAACTTTTCAGGACTAACTGACCTTGTCAGATAAATTTCTGAGTATCTGAATATTCCAATATATCCAAATGCATCAAGATCGTCTGAAACTGATAGAATTCTTAGCAGATCATTCCTGAAAATATCGTTATTGTAATTTTTATCATCATGGTATTCAATGGCATACAGAGCATTCCTGAAGTTGTTTTCAGGAAGGTTATTTTTGGATAAAAACTCAATACACAGTTTTCTTCCATAAATTCCATGTTTTGTGCCCGAATCAACAGACATTCCTATATCATGCAGATAGCTTGCAATTATAAGGTTGGAAGTGAGTTCTGAGATCTGAAAGGAATCGTTTAATGGAAGAAGTTTAAGTAACTCTTTTGAATAGTTCCAAACTCTTCTATGATGTTTAATACCATGCGAAGGAAGAGATTTTTCATTATAGCGGGAAATGAAAAAATCCTCCAGGATCTGTTTATACTGTATTTCTGCAGATTCTATTGTGCCAGTAATGTCCATAATTTAAAAAAAAAGCAAAAGACAGAGCCTTTTGCTTTTGAACAGGCTGTCAGATAATGAGTTAGTAATTGATCATTTTCTGTGCAAGATCAAGAATAGTCGTATCGTCAATAGTAACAATACCTCCATCCGGTCCCTGTTCAAAATGAATTCCAACACTTTGGCCCTTATCAAAATTTCTCCCTCCGAAGTAGTTTCTCACTGTCTCTTCATTCAAATCCAGTTTTTCTGCAATCTGTCTCATACTACCGGAGGGCAACTGGTCTTTTATCTTCCGGAGCTCATTAAAGGTGATTGTTTTAGCCATGATATTATATATTAGTTTGTCAATAAACTTATAAAGCTACACTACGACCCAAAGTTAAATATAAAATAGACAATTTGAAAAACATATTTATAAATTCGATACCTCCCTTATTATGTAGACATTATATTCGCCAAGATGTTTAAAACCGAATTTCTTATAAAGACTTATTGCTTTTATATTCGTGGAATGAACCTCAAGCTTTATCTGTGCGCCTGTTTTTTTTGCAAATAGGAGAGATTCTTTTAAAAGTATTTTTGAAAGCCCTTTACCCTGGCATTCAGGCAGTATGCCAAAATGGTGAAGAAGTATTCTTCTCCCGTCGTATGTCATCCACGAAGTACCACAAATTTGTCCTGAAGATTTTGATTCCATTACCAGCAGTTTTCCACCTAATTCCAGAGTTTTATTTATTGTCTCACTGTTATCACCTCGTTCCGGATTACCCATATCGGTTAAGTTCCAGAAATTCATAATTTCGTTGTAGTCGGTTTCGCGATAGTCTCTGATTTTCATATCGTTATGTAAGTAAGTGTTTTCCATAATAAATTCTATTTCAATCTTTAATATAAGTCAACCTTCATATTTCTCCCCTATGAGGGCCTTTAAAAGAAACAATTTATAAAGTCCTTCTTAGTGGATTTAGGGATGGGATAATAAAGAATATTATTAAATCACTCCCTGGTATTGAAAACTTCTATGTTTTGCAGCAAAGTAGCGAGTTATTTAAATTTCCCCCATCAACTTCAGAAACAGCTTTAGTCCTGCTTTTTTATCTTCATTGAAATTGAAATCAATATTCTCAAGAAGATATCTTTTGAGATTTTCCCCGTTTATTATTCCTGTATTACCAAACCTGTCAACTACACCATCAATATTATTAACTCCAAGGGATAATGCTTCGTTGAATTCCTTAATAAATTTACTGTCGAGCTCCCTGTTAGCTGTCCAGCAGGCGAAGACAAACGGAAGACCTGAAAATTTATTCCACTCATTTGCAAGGTCAATCTTATGACTGAAACTGTTCTCATATTCAAAGCACTGGTCGCCGATTAATACGACAGCTTCATTGAGACCAATATTCAGAAAATCAAATGTTTTGGAAGTGCTGATCCATCTGAATTCCCTTTTCCAGCTGTTTTTTGCCAGGACTTTAGTAAGATTTATTGATGACTGTGACCGATAATCAAGATAAATATTCCGAATATCATTAAAAGGGCAGTTGCTTAACAGCATTACAGTTTTTACATTTCCGTTGGCGCCTATGCAATAATCGCTTATAATATTATAATCTTTCACTTGCGGCAGAGCTGCCACAGGAATGAGACCAATATCAGCTCTCATGCCAATCAGTTTCGCAGCACAATCGGCCGGATGATCAGTCTCGAGAATTACCTTTTTCTCGAATCCGCTTTCCATCAATCCATATATAAATGGATATGTGTTTGCATATTTGACTGCTGAAATTCTGATTTTATCCATACCTTTTTTTTTACAACATCTAAAATAGTACTTTTGTAATTATACGTATAACAAGTGAAACACCAATCTGATAAAAAATGGAATTAAATTTTCTTACTGCCATATCTCCTCTTGATGGAAGATACAGACAAAAAGTTGACGAACTCGACCTGTATTTTTCTGAATTCGGTTTAATCAAATACCGGTTGATGGTAGAAATAGAATATTTTATTGCCCTTTGTGAAATACCTCTTCCCCAGCTTCAGGATTTTAAAAAGGATAATTTCAAGATACTGAGGTCAATTTATGAAGACTTTGATCTGACTGATGCTGAAAAAATAAAGGAAAGAGAGAAAATAACCAACCATGATATAAAGGCAATAGAATATTTTCTGAAAGAAAGATTTTTTCAATCCGGCTGGGGAAAGTGGAGCGAATTTGTTCATTTTGGCCTTACTTCACAAGACATTAACAATACAGCAATCCCTTTATCAATAAAGGATGCGATGATAAATGTGTATTTTCCAGTACTTTATGAGTTGCGTGAAACACTTGCTGCTTATGCCAGCGAGTGGAAGGATATACCGATGCTTGCTCGAACACACGGACAGCCGGCTACTCCAACGAGGCTGGGAAAAGAGATTGAAGTATTTATTGCAAGAATTGACGGACAAACAAAATATTTCGGACAAATACCATATTCTGCAAAGTTCGGTGGTGCGACAGGAAATTTCAATGCACATAAAGTTGCTTATCCTGAGATAGACTGGATTGCTTTTGCAAATAATTTTGTGAATGAGGAACTTGGCCTCGAACGTTCTCATCCAACTACCCAGATCGAGCATTATGATAATCTTGCTGCCTTATTTGATAATATGCGCAGGATAAATATCATACTCACCGATATGGCCCGCGACATCTGGTTATATATTTCGATGGACTATTTCAGACAAAAAATAAGGAAAGGAGAGATCGGCTCATCGGCAATGCCTCACAAAGTTAATCCGATTGATTTTGAAAATGGCGAAGGTAATCTTGGATACGCAAATGCAATTTTTGAACATTTTTCAATGAAATTGCCGATATCGAGACTCCAGCGTGACCTTTCGGATTCTACGGTCTTAAGAAATATCGGAGTCCCCATAGGTCATTCATTAATAGCCTTTAATTCATTATTGAAAGGCCTGAATAAACTTATTGTAAATACTGAAAAAATAAAAAGTGACCTGGATAATAACTGGGCTGTCGTTGCGGAAGCAATACAGACAATATTGCGAAGAGAAGGTTATCCGAATCCATATGAGGCTCTTCTCGATCTCACCCGCACAAATCAGAAAATCACTTTTGAATCAATATCTAATTTCATTGAAAGCCTGGATCTGAGTGAGACGGTGAAAAACGAACTGAAAGCAATCACTCCCTTCAATTACACAGGTTTTTAATCAAAAATGAATTAAATGAATAACATAAAATTGCTGCTTAAATATATTGCACCATATAAATGGTCGGCAATAAAAAATATTCTATATAATGTTCTTGCAGCAGTATTTACACTGATCACTTTCTCACTTATAAAACCTTTCTTAAACGTATTGTTCAATTTCGAAAAAATCGTTGCGCTTCCTGATCCTGGCCCATTTCAACTAAATCCAGCTTACATAGACAAATTTCAAAATTACATTCTGGCGACTTTTATTGGCAAATACGGACCAACCGGTGCTTTGTTACTGGCGGTGCTCGTAGTTTTAGTCGCAAGCCTCTTCAAAAATACATTTATTTTTCTCGCTAATAATTGTATGGCATTCATCAGGGCAAGCACTGTAAGAGATCTTAGAAAAAAACTTTATGAAAAGATTCTCAAATTGCCTCTGTCTTTCTTTACAGACGCAAGAAAAGGAGATGTGATGACCAGAGTGTCTAACGATGTTCAGGAAATTGAGGTCTCCATCATGTCATCACTTACCATGATGTTCAGGGACCCCATACTGATCGTTGTTCTTGTTATCTATCTTTTTGTATCATCTTACGAATTAACTCTTTTTGCTCTTGTTCTTCTCCCGGCAAGTGGCTGGCTGATAGGACGTGCAAGCCGTACTTTAAGATCTTCGTCACTTACCGGTCAGCAGAATCTTGGAAAACTCCTTACAGTTGTAGAAGAAACGCTTACGGGATTAAGGATTGTTAAGGGATTCAATGCTGAGGAAAAAATGAAGACCCAGTTCTCAGACTCTAATGAACGATATTCAAAGGTATTCAAAAGAGTAATCAGAAAAGCTTACCTGGCTACCCCTCTTAGCGAATTTCTTTCAACTATCGTTATATTAATAATCCTTTATGTTGGAGGGTCACTGGTTCTTCACGGCTCGGGGAAAATGGCGCCGGCTGACCTCATCGTTTATCTTACAGTGTTTTCACAGATAATTCAGCCTGCTAAAAATATAACAACAGCATATTTTGCTATTCAGAAGGGTATGGCTTCAATTGACAGGATCGATCAGGTACTGGATGCTGAGGAAACTATAACAGAGAAAGAGAATGCAATACCTGTTAGTGGATTTAACGATTCTATTGAATTTAAAGGTGTATGGTATGCTTACAACAATGAGCCGGTACTAAAAGATATAAACCTGAAAATAAGGAAAGGTCAGACTCTCGCTATTGTTGGTAAATCGGGTGCAGGAAAATCAACCCTGGCTGATATGCTCCCCAGGTTTATGGACCCCGACAGAGGTAGCATTCTTATTGACGGAGTTGACATCCGCGACCTGAAGATAAGGGACTTAAGGTATCTTATGGGAATTGTTAGTCAGCATCCTATCTTGTTCAACACTTCTTTTAAGGAGAATATAGCTTTCGGGGTAGCAACAGCTGAGATGGATAGAATAGAAAATGCCGCTCATATCGCAAATGCACACGAATTCATTATGGAGACTGAGAAAGGCTATGAAAATTTTGTAGGAGAATCAGGAAACAAACTGAGTGGCGGTCAAAAGCAACGAATCAGTATTGCCAGAGCCATAATGGCTAATCCGCCAATTCTTATTCTCGATGAAGCTACATCTGCCCTCGACACTGAATCGGAAAGACTTGTTCAGGATGCGATACTTAAATTAATGAAAAACAGAACCTCTCTGGTAATTGCTCACAGACTTTCAACTATACAAAATGCTGATCTGATTGTTGTGCTTGATGATGGCAGAATTGTTGAAACCGGCACTCATAATGAGCTGATGGAGAAGCAGGAGGGATTTTATCGGAAACTACACAGTTTTCAAGCTATTTGAGGTATAGATTTTATGAATATAAATATTTGATAAAGATATGATTAAACGGAATTTGTTTTTAGTGGTGTTAATAAGCTTAGTTTTTATCTCAGCAATTGCAAATGCTCAGAAACCAAAAAAACACATATTCAAATTAGGGACTTCAGAATTTCTGCTTGATCGGAAACCGTTTCAGATAATAAGCGGAGAATTGCACCCTGCAAGGATTCAAGCTGAATATTGGAGACACAGCATCCAAATGGCAAAAGCCATGGGTTGCAATACGATATCAGCTTATGTGTTTTGGAATTTCTATGAATCTGAAGAGGGGGTATTTGATTTCACTACCGATAACCATAACCTGGCTGAATTTATCAAAATTGTTCAGGAAGAGGGGATGTGGCTTATCTTACGACCAGGTCCTTATGTCTGCGCTGAATGGGATCTTGGTGGAATTCCTTCATACCTTCTTAAAATTCCGGATATTAAGCTTAGGAGTTTAGATCCCCGCTATATGGCAGCAGCAGAACGATATATTGGAAAACTCTCGGAAGTAATAAAGCCTTTTCTGGTTACAGAAGGGGGACCAATATTGATGTTACAGATTGAAAATGAATATGGAAGTTTCGGTAAGGACAGAAATTATCTTATGAAACTGAAAGAGATCTGGGCATCGCTGGGAATTGATATTCCTACCTTCACCTGCGACGGACCAACAAAAGAAATGCTGGAAGCCGGGTCTCTTCCCGGAAGTGCTGTCGGACTGAATTCCGGAAGTTCGTTAGCGGATTTTGATCTTGCAGCAAAAATAAATCCTGGTGTGCCGGTTTTCAGTAGCGAAACTTATACAGGATGGTTGACTCACTGGGGAGAAAAATGGGCCAGACGCGACTCCGCAGATCTTCTTTCGCAGGTTAAATTCCTGATGGATAACAAGAAATCTTTTAATTTATATGTTATACAGGGCGGAACCAATTTCGGATATACTGCCGGTGCAAATTCCGGAGGAAAAGGCTATGAACCTGATGTTACAAGCTACGATTACGATGCTCCTATCAATGAACAAGGGCAGCCTACCGGAAAATATTTTTCTCTTCGACATCTCATAGGTTCATATCTTCCAAAAGGGGAAAATTTGTTTCCTGTACCACCGTCAATTTCTGCTATTGAATTAACCCCCATTGAAATGCAGCCCTTTTCCTCTATATGGGATGATCTTCCTAATCCTGTGAACTCTGTTCATCCGGAATCATTCGAAGCATATGGTCAGGACCATGGTTTTATTTTGTATAAAACTGAACTTACTGGACCTAAGAGTGGAAAACTTGTTGTGAGTGATATACATGATTATGCTACCGTCTTTCTAAATGGCAACTATATAGGAAACCTCGACAGAAGAGAGGGGATAAATTCAATTGATATTCCAGCAGGCAGTGTTGAGAAACCAGTACTAGAGTTATTTGTTGAAGCGATGGGTCGTCTTAATTATGGTAAGAATATTATAGACAGAAAAGGTATTACCGATAGTGTGACACTTGATGGTACGACGTTGCTAAACTGGCAAATCTATAATCTTCCAATGGATAAAAAATTCATCTGGGATCTCAGATCATCAGGCATATCGCTTAAGAAACCAGGAGTCTTTTTCAGAGGTAATTTTGTATTGTCAAGAGCTGGAGGGAATTTATGGTCCGACACATATATCGATTTTTCTAACTTTACAAAGGGACTTATATGGGTTAATGGGCACAATTTAGGTAACTACTGGAATATAGGGCCTCAAAAAAGACTCTTCTGCCCGTCGACATGGATGAGGGAAGGAATGAACGAAATAATGGTTTTTGATCTTTACCAGACAGAGCCAAAGATTATTTCAGGAATGAAAACATTAGAGTGATAGGCTTATAATGAGATAGCTGGGCAGTTAATTGGTAAATAAATCATTGTCCTGATCCTTAAAGTGTCTCTGCGCTTTTGAAATTATTTAATGTCAAATAATCTGCAGATGTGCCTGTAATAGATATTTTCAAAGACACATTGTGAAACAGTGGTTTCGTTTGCTTCAATTAATTTATAATACTCATCCAATTTTAATGCTGCCAACTTGTAGGCAACATGAATCAGCTGCCTCATATTTGCATTATAGTCTTTATTTCCGGGTACATGTCTCAGAGAAGCGGCAAATCTGTTATTATCCCACAGCAATACATCTGATTTTGACGGAAGAAAAGAAAGCTTAATATCTATCACATCTGCATATGGAGCACACAGTTCTTCAATTTTTTCAAGAGATTTTATATAAATTTCTTTTACGAACATAAGTGCCTCGCCTCCTGATTCCGCGAGTCCTATAACTTCTTCAAGCCATGTTGTACCGGCTGTTTTGACATGAATTCCCTTATTATGCTTTTTGATTATTGAACCTATATAAGGATATATTGCAAACTTATCTGAACCAGAATGGATGCTCATTTTTAAATTTTCGGGAAGTCCGAATTCTTTAATGGCAAAATCGATCACCATCAGATCCGATTCAAACTCTGATGCAAACTTAAGAGGGTCGCCTGCATAATCAACGCCTTTATTGAAGCGTCCTGAGAATTTTGGAGCTATTGTCTGGAGTGGAATGTTTTTGGAAGCCAGCATTTTCAGAATGTAAAACATTTCAACAGGTGTCTGAGGATGGGAGACCTCGTCCATTGAGACCTCAGTTATGAAATTCTGTTTTCCTTTTGCCTTTTCAATTTTTCTATATATATCAAAGGCTTTGATTGCAGCAAACAGATACTTTTCAGCTATCTCAACTATTTGCTGCTTTGTAGTTATAAACGAAAGTTTTGTCCCGGGTATTTCCAGTTTGCCGGTATATTTTTCCACACTTGCAACGAATTCGTCAATTTCACCTGCATCCGCTTTTTTACCAATATACGACGCTACGTCAATAGTAAAAAAATCTGAACTTTCAATAAATCTATCAACAGTATCAATATTTATATGATCAGCATCAACAAAATAGGGTTTGCTATATTGTGCAAGTTTGGTTGCGGAATCAGCTTCAGCCCTTACATCACCGGGTTGTGTGCCTATGGTTATATGTTCCCTGTTCGATTTATTCCAAACAGGGGTTATCTCAATGCCTTTTGCAGAGGCCTTCATAATTGCTTTTACCTGTGCCCTGCCCTGGTGGCCGAATCTGTCACCAAGACCCACTGAATATTTTCCAAGTTTTAACATAGTATTCAGGATAATTTATAAAAAAAAGGCAACATTTTCAGATGTCACAATATCAACTGGCAGATATTCAATCTTATCAGGAATCTTGTGCATTGAAATGAATTCGAATAACTTTTTTATTCCTTTATAGGTTTGTTCCTCTGGTCGTTGACCGATCAGAAACCTGATAATACCTGATTTTAAAAACTTAACATTTGTATCCAAAAGATCGTAGCCTATCAGGTTGATGGATTCAAACCCTTTCTTCTGAAGGTATAAAGCAATAAGATATGATCGTGATCCTGTTATAAAAATTGACCTGATACCGGGGTTTTCTATAAATGCTTGATCCATTGAACTTTTTACAGCAAGCGGAGCTGGGTCAGAAATATTGAGAATGATTTTTTCCCCTGTATTTCTTCCTGATTTTTCGAAATAACTCATAAATCCTTCGGTCCGGTGTTTCAGGTGATGGACATTTTTAATATTTCTGGCAATCGTAACAATCAAGATGTCGTCTTTCTCGGGGGTTATTAAATCAGTCAGCTGTCCGGCAACCCTGCCGCTCTGAAAAATATCTTCGCCGGTATATGCCAGGAAGTCTGAAGTGCTTACATAGCCGTCAACAAAAACAAAAGGAACTTTATCCTTTTGAAGTTGTGAACAAAATGTAATTGATTCTGATTCAAATATAGGTGCAAGGAGCACACCGTCGGGTTTTAGTTTCAGTACTGTACCAGTCTTCTCCATAAAGTCTTCCTCGCTCTGCATATCAAAGGTCACCTGACTGAGTGTTACAGGAAAAGGTTCAAGTTCTTCAATTGCTCTGGTCATCCCCAGGGGATGTTTTTTCCAGAATTGATTATTGTTGGTTGATGCCGGAAGTAGCGATACAAGATGATACCTTTTTTTTGATTTCAAAACCTGGGCCATAAGGTTAGGAGAGTAGTTGGTTTCTGTAAGGATCCTTTGGACCCTTATCCTGGTTTCTTCAGCCACCTCACCTCTGTTATGAATAACACGGTCGACAGTGCCAATAGAGACACCGGCCATGGTAGCAATATCTTTGATCCTTGCTTTCTTCTGTGACATTGTCAGTTAAGTCAGTGACTCATCTTATAGATTATCAACACGTTTCATCGTTGGCACAAAAAAGTGCATAATGATCCATGCCAGCATATAGGCAATTCCGCAAAAAATGAACAGAATTCCATAACCCAGTTCAATTTTACCCAGCGTGGAATAATATTTTAAAATGAGACCGGCACATTGAGCTATAATAATTCCTCCTATCGCGCCTGACATGCCACCAATTCCGGTAACAGAAGCTACAGCTTTTTTGGGAAACATATCAGTTACAGTAGTGAAAATATTTGCTGACCAGGCCTGGTGAGCTGCACATGCAATACCAATAACGAGCACTGCATACCAGGTATTAAACTGACCTAACCAGCTTGTTGATAGTACTGTTAATGGGAATAATGCATAGATGAACATCGATAATTTACGTGCTTTGAAAGCAGTCATTCCATTATTAATGAATCTTTTAGGTAACCAACCTCCGAAAACAGATCCGAAGGTAGAGATTGTATAAACAACAGCAACCGCGAAGGTCCAGCTGATTATTCCGGGAACATCGGATAATACACCAGTAAAGCCTGGATTTAGTAACTTATATTCAGCCATTTTCCGTGCATTTTCGCCACTCAGAAAGGCCGGTAACCAGAATAAATAAAACCACCATACCCCATCTGTCAGTAGCTTTCCAAAAAAGAATGACCATGTTTGCCGGTATGTCAGAAGCTTTGACCAGGGAACCCTTCCCACTTCTTCTTTGCTATCCTCTTTTTCATCTAAATCGCTATTGATATAGTCATATTCGGTTTGACTCAGTACACCTGCTTTAAGTTTTTCTTCGGGAGAAGCATAAATACGATACCAGAAAAAGAGCCAGACAGTACCTATTAAGCCAACAAAAATAAAAGCCCATTGCCAACCCAAATGTATTGCCATCCATGGAACAAACAGAGGCGTTACAATGGCACCTATATTAGCACCAGAATTGTAAATGCCAGTGGCATAAGCTCTCTCTTTTTTAGGGAACCATACTGCCATTGTTTTATTTGCAGCTGGAAAGTTACCTGCTTCAGTGAAACCTAGTGCAGCACGCCATGCTCCAAATGTAAATGAATTATATGCGAGTGCATGACCAA